>CAIPTQ010000317.1 GCA_903868035.1 uncultured Phycisphaerales bacterium | reverse complement strand
TCTACGCCCAATCCCCACACCGCCCCGCCGCCGACCTCGCCCAACAATCCTTCCTCCCCTGGCTCGACCACTTCGGCACCGGGGGGGGGCTCCCCCTCTTCACCGAATACACCGACCACGGCATCGCCCACCTCCACTCCGTCCTCGCCTCCGCCGACGCCCTCATCCCCGACCACGTCTGGGGCCAAACCATCCTCCGCGCCGCCGGCCAATCCAATTTCTCGGCCTCTATCCCGAATCACTCCCTCCTCACACCCGACGACGCCGTCCTCTTCGTCCTCTCCGTCCTCCTCCACGACGCCGCCATGGCCCTCACCGAAGACCAATTCCTCGCCCTGGTGTCCCCAAAAGTGGTGCCGACGACCCCGCCGTCGTAACGCGGGCGTCTCGCCCGCCGGTAGGCATCGGAAAGGCGAGCGTCGAATTCACTTCGACTCACCGCGGCAGATGCAGGCTTCCTCAGCCCTCAGGCATGTCACCCCTTCCGCGTTGGGAATCCCCCGTCACCACCTACGCATACAACAAGAATCCCGTATTGAATAAATTTGGTTTGCGTTGGGCCGCGTTCCGGTGAAAATACGGGCGATTACAAAGGGGCTGCGTGTCGTCATGAGTGAATCGAAGCTTCCATTTTCGGTCATGCCCTTCGACCAGTTCAAGAATGCCGTTATCGCTGCGGTAAATTCGGCCGCGCCATCCAAAAGACCTGCGTTTGCGATGGTGCTCGGATCAGGTTTCAGTTATCCCTTGGTGCCAACCGCCTCCGGCATGTTGCGTGACATTCCCTGGTGGCTCTACACGAAGGAACAGAATAAGACGTTTGTCGAGTACCCGCTGGGTGACGTTGCGGTCAATGCTCATGCGGCTGCGCTTTGGAAGAAGGTACAGTCGGAAACCGGCGTACACATCGACTTTGGCGATACTGGATTGCCTATAAACCTGGGCGACAACGTTGGCAACGCTTATCGAGCGATCATGAGCCAGGCAGCCACGAGTGGCCTATTCAACCAAGAACTACAATGCGCCTACCTTCGGGATGTTGTCCGGCGGATCGGCAAGAAGATCAACTTTGCCCACTTGTTTTTAGGCGCTATCCTGCAGGCGCAGCACAGCTCGGCGTGGAAACACAAAAAGCTGTTCTGCTGCACGATTCTCACCACCAATTTTGACGCGCTTTTGCAGAGATCCTTGCAACTTCATGGGCAACTCTACTTCATGAGCGATCAACCGGATGTGTACGTGGAAGATCCAACGGATGATCATGAGGCGGTTCACCTGTTCTACACCCATGGTTCCATACACCGTCCATTCGTCGCCAACAGTGACTCGGCGCTGCAGGATATATGTGGACGCAATGCCAACGTCTACAGGAGTTATTTCGAACAGCACAGTGTGATCGTGATGGGGTATGGGGGCTGGGATGACAGCATCATGAAAGCACTGCAGCTTTGCTCACGCTTCAGCGGCAACCTGTACTGGTGCGACGTTTATTCGCCGAATCAAGCGGTGACTTCGCTCCGAAAAGAGGTGCGTGACCTGTTGAGCAGACACCGCCAAGATGCGGTTTATGTGCCGATACCTTTGCCTGGGGGTGCGGATTTTGCACTACAGGAACTACACAAGGGTCTAGGATTGGGTGCTTATCCGTTCGTCCTGCGGGATCCGCTGGCGGGGTTGATTGATTCGATCGAAAGCGTCACTATTCCTGACAAACTGCCAGAGCTGATATCGGATGAAGGTGTGAAATTTGAAGATGCAATCGCGCCAAGCCCTCTCAAGACCCAGATAATCGCGCGACTCAAGGAATTCAGAACCCAACTTAATGGAATACTAGCGGCAGATATATCGCCCATTTTGATAGCCGTGAAATATCTTATGACACGGGCCTTATCTAAGGCGCTGAATGGAGAAATATTATCTGCCCAGAAGATATGGTCCGCTGTTGCTGAAAGGGTCGAGGCTTTACCTGAGCAGAAGGCCATGGCACTGTTTAATCGTGGGAACACTAAGTATCAGAGCGGTGATACGACAGGCGCGGTCGCTGATTATACTTTAGTCATTGATATGACTGATACATTATCGGAGCAAAAGTCCAAGGCATTGGTAAACCGTGGGCTCGTGAAGGTTATGACGGGTGATACTACTGGGGGTGTTGCTGACTATACTGCTGTCATTGACATGACCGATACACCGGTTGATCAGAAGGCAATGGCATTGGCTCACCGTGGATTCGCTAAGGACCAGATCGGTGATACGACAGGAGCGGTTACTGATTGCACCGCCGTCATTAACATGGCTGACGCACCGACAGAGCAAATAGCCCGAGCTATGATTAATCGTGGGCGAGTGAAGGGCAAGTTGGGTGATACCATGGGCTCGATTGCTGATTTTACCGCTATCATTGACATGGCTGATGTGCAGTCGAGGTGGAAGGCATGGGCATTGTTTTGCCGTGGGCAAGTGTATGGCCGGACCGGTGATATGATGGGCGCAGTTACAGATTATACCGCTTTCATTGAAATGGCCGAAGCGCCGATAGAGCAAAAGGCCCAAGCATTGACTAATCGCGGGTTATTGAAGAGACAAATGGGTGATACGACGGGCGCGATTGCTGACTTTTCCGCCGTCATTGATATGGCTGATGTGCCGGCGGTGCTGAAGCTTCTAGCTCTGATGAATCGTTGGCTTGCAAAGGATCAGTCCGGTGATATAACGGGTGCGATTGCTGACTGCACCGCCATCATTGACATGGCTAATGCGACGGCAGAGGATAAGGCGGTGGCACTGGTTAATCGTGGATTCATGAAGGGCCAGGCCGGTGATACGACAGGTGCGATTGCTGACTGCACCGTCGTCATTGATATGGCTGATGTGCCGGCGAAGCAAAAGGCCGGTGCATTTCTGAATCGTGGGTTCGTAAAGGGCCAGTCTGGTGATATTACAGGTGCGATTGCTGATTACACCGTTGTAATTGGCATGGCCGAAGCGCCTGTAGGGTCGAAGGCCCAGTCATTGATATACCGGGGATTTGCGAAGTACAAGTCGGGTGATACGACGGGTGCGATTGCTGATTACACCGTTGTAATTGGCATGGCCGACGCGTCGGCAGAGGTCAAAGAGAAGGCACGTAAACTATTGGATATGCTTAATGACGGGGATGGAGGGGCGGGCGTTGAGGCTCGCGTGTAAAGAATAATGAAATATTATGGGTCTCCGTCCGCCGGCCCTGCCGCAGTTCCTGACGCATATCAAATCTAAATTTCTGTCGCTGTGTGCCCTCCTCTTCCGCAGTGAAAATTCTTCCCGCCCCTTCATCCCCTCGCAACTTCGTGTTTCGTCTCCGTCCCGTCATGTTTCCCCCCGCACCCCCATCCGCCCCTCATTACTCATCACTCATTACTCATCACTCATCCCTCAATGCGTCAATGCGTCAACGCATACACCAGCACATTCGTCCCCAGCTTCAACGCATCCTCATCACCATACGCCTTCGCATACGCCTTCGGCAATCCCTCCCACCCATTCCTATTAACACGAGCGCGCACCCGCCAGGAAGGATGCTCCCTTCACCCGCTCACCGCAAGCCCATGCGGCGCACGCCCATTCCCCCGCGCCTGGCGCAGCGCCTTGTCGATCTTCTCAATGATCCGCACCGTCGTCGTGTGCTTCCCCGATTCAATCCGCGATATCGTCTCCTGCCGCACCCCCGCCAGTTCCGCCAGCGCCTGCTGGCTCAGGCCCGCCGCACGCCGGTCCCGGATGATCTCCCGCGCAATCGACGCCCGCGCAAAATCAATCGCCCGGCTCGTGCCGTCCGCCGCCACCGACGGAAATGCCGGCAAGTCCGCGGTCGCCTGCAAACGCCGATAGTCCGCCAGCGGCACCAATACAAAACTCTTGCCTCTCCGTTTGACCGTCTCCACTGCCATGAAACACCTCATTCGTAAACATCCCGGCGGTTGGCAATCCGGAATATGGTGATGCGCTGCGTGGCCTGATCCACCGTGAACAACACGCGGTAGTCCCCCGTGCGCACCCGAAACCCGCCTCTTAACTCCTTGGCCAGGGCCTTGGCCCCGCTCACCTCCGGCCAGTGTGCCAGCCGTTCATACACCGCCAGCACGCGCGCCCGTATCACCAGCGGAAGGGCCAGTAACTGCGTCCGGGCATCGACCGTGTCGCGCACCTCATACATGCACAGATTATGACAATAGATGTCATGGAGTCAAGCCACCGCCCCTCAAGCCCAGGGATTGAATCCCTGGGCCTACGCGCGCCTCCGTGTCTCCGCGCCTCCGTGGTGAGAATTCTTCGTGCGTCTTCGTGCCCTTCCTCTTCTTCGTGGTGAAAATTCAATGTGTCAACGCATACACCAAAATGTTGGTCCCAAGTTTGAGCGAATCAGTGTCGTCATAGGCTTTGGCATACGGGTTCGGCAGCTCCTCCCACCCGTTCCCCAGCGAAAAATGACTCCATATCACCACCGGCACCCCGTCCTTCACCACCGCCTGTAACAGCGGCAACCGCAGCCCCGGCAGCGCCGATGACACCACCGGCGAATACTTCACCTGCCCCAGCTTGAACACATTGTTGAATATCGCATGCTCCACCGGCAAGTCCTCAAACTTCGCCCCCGGCAAGGCCCGCTGCACCATCGCCATGAAACTCAACTCGAACTGCTCCGACCCCATCGCCGATTCCCCCAACAAAATCCCCCCCGCATTCAAATAATCCCCCAGCCGCTTCACTTCCTTCTCGTTCAAGTTGAACTCCCGCAGCCCCGTCATGTACAAAATCGGCTGCTTGAGTACATCCTCATCCAGCGACACCGTCTGCCGCTTGAACTGCACGTTCAACGTCGAATTCGTGTCGATAAACTTCAGCAAGTTCGGCAGCCCGTGCGGCGTCGGATCCCAATCCCCCCCGTGCATCACCTGCGCCACCACCAGTTGGTCCCGCGTCGCCAGGTCGCTCTGGTGATAAATCTTCGTCACCTCAAACGCCCGCGCGTACTCATAGTTCGCCAGTACATAGGTCAACATGTTCGCCCCCAGCTTGAGCGAATCCGTCTGGTCGAATAAAATCCCCCCCGGTATCGGCTTGGCGTTGGCGTCCCATCCCCACGACACATCGATCGGCGAATAAATAATCGCCGCCCGGCACCCAATGTTCATCCCCATCAAAAAACCCTTCCCCCCCGGCTGCCCGGCGGCCGGGTGTATCGACATCTGCTGCCACGGCCCCTCCCCGTCCCGGAACTTCATCGTGTCGATCCGGTGCAGGCACGAATAGATCGGATGGTCCGGCGCCAGCCACCCCATCGGCCGATCAGGAAACAACTGCCCCTGCAATTTGACAAAACTCGCGTTGAACTCCGGCCGCCCGCAGTTGGCGTGTACGATCAGCGTCCCGCCCCCCATCAAATACTCCCGCAAACTCTGCTTCGTCTTGTCCGACAGCTCCGGCAGCGGCGTCCACCCCGTGATGTACAGCACCGGCAGCTCCGCCGGCGAAAAACTGAACTTCGACAGATCCGTCTCAATATATCGATATCTCAATTGCAACTGGCTGTTCGTCCACGCCATCAGCCGTTCGATGTCCAGCGTCACCGACGGATACGCCGCCACCGTCTTGCCGTCGATCACGTTCAAATTGATCTTCCCCACCAAAGCCGGCGGTGCCGGCTCCTTCTTCCGCTCCGTCCGCCTCAGCGGCGTCGCCGGCAACGGCAACGGCGGAAAACTCTCCCCCCCGGAGATCCGGTTCTGGCTCGCCACCGGCGGCACCACCGCCTTGGGATTCTCAAATCCCGCCACCCCCGCCCCCGCGCCCCCCGCCGCGCCCAGCGCCCCCACCAGCAGCACATACAACCAGGCGCGTCGCATCGTCATCGCATACCTCTCTTGGATATCCCTATCCATTATAGTCGGCAGTTCCCCCCAATGGGAGTAGCACCTCCCCCCGCCCAAGGGTGTAATGTAGCAGGCACATTCCATGTGCCGTCGCCCCACAGCACCTTCCCCTGCCCAAGGCTGTAATCGGGGGGCCTCTTCTATCGGGTGTCGTGAATTCCCATCAGGAAACGTGCGGCGGTAGCGCGGGGGTGTTCGAAGGGTGTGCCAGGGGGCTTACGAGGGATGCGCCCAGGGCGTGAGAAGGCGTGCGGAGGGGATGCCAGGGGTGTGTGGGCGCGGGGTTTGTGTGGTTTGCGCGAACGTTTCGCTGGGTTTTGGTGGGCGCAAACGCAGCATAAATCACTTGCTTTTCCCGCCCTCTGTGCCACAATATCATTACATATCTACCTGTTCAACGTCCGTCAGCATTGTAAATTTCGGCATGGCGTACCGTGACCTCTGCGTGTAACCTCCCGCAGCGAAAGTGCTCATGTCTACTAGCGATTCTTATCTCTACTACCAAGCCGGCCAGGCCGTCGCCGCCGCCCATCTGGGTTTGCCCATCCGCCGCCTCGGCGCCAACCCCGCCCTCCACCCCTCCGACATCCCCCTCCCGCGCGATAACCCCAAGGCCCGCCTCATCTTATGGCTCACCGGCCTGGCCGCCGAAAAAAAAGCCCTCGGCACATCCAACCCCCTCCGCCGCGCCCGCAACCGCCAACGCGTCCGCGCCCATATCGACGCCCTCATCGCCGAACTATCCGGCCCCCCCGCCAAACGCCAGGCCCGCGCCCGCGCCCTGTTAAATCAAGCCCAGGACCGCGCCAACGCCATCTGCGCCAACCTTCCCGAAGCCATCGAATCCGTCGCCGCCCGCCTCCGCACCGCCCCCACCATCACCGGCCAGGAAGTCGCCGCCATCGTCGCCGCCGCCAAATCCAAACGCCGTTCGGACATTTTATAACCTGAAAAAACCAATGTTTTCCCCCCTGAAAAATCAACGATTACCTGCAACTTCACAACCACTGAGTCGTTAAAAGATAAGCAGGGGTGTCATTACAGAATCCCCTGCGCCGGTCGCATTATCGCATTCGTCAACATGCAAGCTTTGGTTCATCGGGCGTTTTTTGTACATTTAATTTGCATAATCCGCTCAAATTGGTGGTATTCTATTAATAATACGCCGGTTTTTCTTTTTGAAAGGTCGATCCTATGCCAAGAGTACGCAATTTGTTGATGGTTCTGGGCATTAGTACGGCACTTTTAATCCCAGTCGCCGATGCGTTCGCCCGTGGTGGTGGTGGCGGTGGGCGGGGCGGTGGCGGTGGTGGCGGTATGGGCGGCGGCGGTATGGGAGGTGGTGGCATGGGCGGCGGCGGCATGGGCGGTGGGACCGGTGGGCGAAACAACCAGCAATCGCAGCAAAACCAGACCATCGCGGCGGATAAAACCCAGATCACCACTTGTCAAGCCGCGCTCACCGCGGCGACGAACACCTACGCCACCGAGTTGGCCAAATTCAATGCCAATTACGTAAAGACTACCGCATTTGCCGACGCCCAAAAGGCCGTGAATGACGCCACGAAGGAAGTCGAAAATGCACGGGCGGTGGTCATCGCCAAACTCAAAGCCACCAGTCCCGAGTACCGAACCGCCGTGCAGAAGGAAACCGACGCCCAAAAGAAACTCGACGCGATCAATGCCTCCGGTAATCGCGACCAGGTTTTCGCCCAATCGAAGATCAAACTCGACGCTGGCGACGCCGTCAGCAAGCTGGAAGCCGCCGCCCTGGACAAGGATGAACCGTATCAGGCCGCCAAGAAGAAACTCGCCGCGGCCAGCGAAGCCCTCAAGGCCCAGCGGGATGCCCTGGCCGCGGCCGTCAAGGCCGACCCCGGTCTGACGAACCTTCAAACCCTGATTGACACGGCCAAGACTGATCTGGACGCCGCCAAAGCCAAACTCAAAGCCGATGGCGGCTAAGCGTCGGGGCCATTTTTATAACCGCGTGTGCCGAAGTCCTCCGACTTCGGCACACTTCTTTTTTGCTCCGACCACCGCCGCCAAACCCTTCACACCTTCACCTAATGATGCTTTAATACCCCCGCGAATTTCCCGCATATAGTTCGTTCAATATGGAGTCCCCATGACATACCTTGGCATCGACATCGGCACTTCCGGGACGAAAACGCTCCTGCTCTCCAACGCCGGCCAAGTTCTCGCCACCGCGGAATCATCGCACACGCTCCTGACGCCCAAGTCCGGCTGGACCGAGCAACACCCCGGGGAATGGTACAAGGCCGCCGCCGCCGCCACGCGTGCCGCGCTCCAGAAAGCCAGGGTCAAACCCGCCGACGTCCGCGCCATCGGGCTCTCCGGCCAGATGCACGGCTCGGTATTTCTCGATGCCGGCGGCAAGGCTCTCCGTCCGGCGCTGCTGTGGAATGACCAGCGCACGGCGGCGCAGTGCGCCCAGATCGAAGAGAAAGCGGGCGGGCGGGCGGCGCTCATTCAAATGGTGTCCAATCCGGCGTTGACGGGTTTCACCGCGCCGAAGATTTTGTGGCTCCAGCAGAACGAACCCAAGCGCTACGAAAAGTGCCGGCAGATTCTTCTGCCCAAGGATTACATTCGTTATCGCCTCACCGGCGATTACGCCTCGGAAGTTTCCGACGCCTCGGGGACGCTGCTTCTGAACGTCACCACGCGCGCCTGGCATCACGAACTCATTGGCAAGTTGGGCATAGACGCGGCACTCTTGCCGCGGGTGGTCGAGTCGCAGATCATCACCGGCACGCTGACCGCGGAGGCCGCGCGGGACTTTGGGCTGGCCGCGGGAACACCGGTCGTCGGCGGCGCGGGCGATCAGGCGGCCGGTGCCGTGGGCAGTGGCGTGGTGCTGCCGGGATTGGTGTCGGCATCGATGGGGACGTCGGGGGTGATATTCGCGGCCAGTCCCGGCCCGCAAACCGACCCCCAGGGGCGGGTCCACACGATGTGCCACGCGATTCCCCACACATGGTGCGTGTTTGGGTGCATGCTTTCGGCGGGGGGATCGTTTCAGTACCTGCGCAACACGCTGCTGGCCGAGCAGGTGGAAAAACTTCGCCGTATGGGCAAGGATCCGGGCGCGCTGTATCCGCAGATGATTGCCGAAGCGGCCGGCGCGCCGGCGGGCGCGGAGGGTTTGTTTTATCTGCCGTACTTGACGGGGGAGCGGTGCCCGCATCCGGATCCGCGCGCCCGGGCGGGGTTCATCGGGTTGACGCCGCGGCACACGCGGGCGCATATGCTCCGCGCGACGCTGGAGGGGATCACCTTGGGCATGCGCGAGCAGATCATGATCTTCCGGGAGATGGGCATCCCCATCACGCAGGTGCGCGCCAGCGGGGGCGGGGCGCGGTCGGAGTTCTGGCGGCAATTGCAGGCGGACATGTACCAGGCGCCGGTGGTGACGATCAACGTGGCGGAAGGCGCGGCACTGGGGGTGGCGATTCTGGCGGCGGTGGGCGCGGGCGAATTCGCCACGGTGCCCGAGGCGTGCCAGGCGATCATATGCGTGAAGGAACGGAGCAGGCCGCAGAAGAAGGCGGCGGGTCTGTACGAGCGGCAGTATCAAAAATATGCCGCCCTTTACCCCGCGCTTCAATCATGGTTCGCGGCCGCGTGATGCCGGCCAGGTCGGAATTCAACTTCTTTTTTGCCCAGGAGAACCCAGGATGAGCAAGGCTCTCGGTAAATCGCTGACCCGTTATTCCGGGTTGCTCAGCGAAATCAAAACCCGCATCCGGCACGCCCAGAATCGGGCCTCCCAGGCCGTCAACACGGAACTGCTTCGCCTCTATTGGGACATCGGCCGCCTGATCCTCGCGCGGCAGAACACCCAGGGCTGGGGTGCCGGCGTCATCCCCCGCTTGGCCCGCGACCTGCACAACGAACTGCCAGAAATCAAAGGCTTTTCCGAGCGCAACATCGATTTGATGGTGCAGTTCGCTGGCGAATACCCGGACCTGTTTCCAATTTCGCAACCACTGGTTGCGAAATTAGAACATCCTACGAACATGCTCCCTGTTTTGCCGCCATCTTCGATCACATCGGATGCCCCAACGCTGCCCAACGCAATTTCGCAACCACTGGTTGCGAAATTGCCCAACTCGGTCGATTCCGCCCTGATTAGCCCTCCGTCCTTGGCCAGTATTGCCTCATCACATGCACATGATTTAATTGGGCAACCACTGGTTGCCCAATTGCCCTGGGCCCACAACATCACGCTCATCCAGATGGTCAAGGATCTTCCCACCCGCTTCTGGTATATGCGGCAAGCCCTGGCGCACGGCTGGAGCCGCAATGTGCTGTCCCTGATGATCAGCAACCAGGCACATCTGCGCCAGGGCCAGGCCATCACCAATTTTCCGGAGCGTTTGCCGGCGGCGCAATCCGACCTGGCCATCCAACTGCTCAAGGATCCTTACATCTTCGATTTCCTCACGCTGCAACAGCCCTTCCAGGAGCGCGAACTGGAGACCAATCTTCTCCACCACGTGCAAAAATTCCTCCTGGAACTCGGCCAGGGCTTCGCCTTTGTCGGCCGCCAATTCCACATCACCGTGGACGGCCAGGATTTCTACATCGACCTGCTGTTTTACCATCTCACACTGCGCTGCTTTGTCGTCATCGACCTGAAGACCGGCGACTTCAAGGCCGAGCACGCCGGGAAGATGAACTTCTACCTCAGCGTCCTGGACGACCGGCTCCGCCACCCCACCGACGCCCCCTCCATCGGCCTGATCCTGTGCCAGAGCCGCAACCGCATCATCGCCGAATACGCCCTTCGCGGCATCAAGAAACCCATCGGCATATCCCAATACGAACTTACCCGCGCCCTGCCCGCCCGGCTGCAATCCAGCCTGCCGACCATTGCGCAGATCGAAGCCGAACTGGCCGCCAAAACCGCCCCCGCGCCCTCCGCCCGGAAGCCTCCCCGAAAACCGGCTTTGCGCCCCGCGCGCAAGACCAAACGGGCCTCCGGGAAACGGGGAAAGAAATGAATCCGAGCGGCAAAACCTATTGCTCCAGATCCGCGTCGAGGGCGGCGGAAACCAACTCGTCCTCGTCGCGGCGGCGCCGGATTGATGCCGGCGGATCATCCACCAGGAACTCCTCCGCATCCTCATAGGGCCGGGTTCGGCGGCCGGTGAGGGCCACGATCTTGCCGGCGAGCAAGCCGCCGAGCAGCGCCACCACGGCCGCAATGCCGATGCCGCGGAGCTGCACGCCTTGGGCAATGCCGTTGACCGTAAAGACGGCCGCAAGCCCCCCCAGCAGGCCCGGCAATCCGTGCAGATACAGCACCCCGCAGGTATCCGTCTTTTTGAGCCAGGCCTGAATTCGCACCTGGAGCACCGCGAAACCGAAGGTGGAGACCACGCCCGCCAGCAGGCCGATGGCGAACGCGATGGCCGGCCCGACCTTGTCACAGGTGGAGCCGATGGCCACGCCGCCGGCGAGGGCCGCATTGGCCATGTCGGCAAGGGCAATTTTGCGGCGGAAGCCCACCGACGCGAGATAGGTCGCCAGGGTGGAGGCGCACAACGCGAGGATGACGTTGATCGCGGTTTTGGCCACATCGGCCGGCGCCACCAGGGCCGAGCAGAAACTGGGCCAGAAGACCCAGAGCACCATGCTGCCGATCATGGAGAAGCGGTCGCTATTCACGTCCGCCTCGATGGGCGTGGCGAACTCCCGGGCGGTGGTCAGGGCGATCATGGCGCCCAGGCCGAAGAGCGCGCCGAAGGCGTGGATGACGATCGAGCCGCCAGTATCGACGAACAGGCCGGCGGGCAGCCAGCCGAATCCGCCGCGCTGGAGAATCCATTCATTGAAGGCATAGGCGGGGACGAAGAGCAAACCCAGGAGCAGGTACTGGGCCATTTTCAGGCGGCCGAGCACGGCCCCGGCGCAGATAAGCAGGCTGGCGGCGGCGAATTCGGCGAGGATGAGGCTGTCGATGTCCGTGTTGGGCGAACCCAGGAGGCCGAGTTTGTCCTTGAGGAAATAGAGGGGCACAGCGAGGCTGACGAGGAGGTAGGTGGCCGTCACGGTGGAACGACCGTAGCGTTTGACGAAGACCATGAGGAAGCCGAAGCCGACGATGAGCATGGCCATGATGTGAATGGCCCTGCCGTATTTTTGGACATCCACGAGGCTGGTGATGACTTCCGAAGGCGCGTTATCAGAGGCCCAGACGCTGCCGGAAAAAAGGGCAATAAAAAGCACGGCACAGAGCAAGAGACAGTATTTCTTCACGTGGTGGGCTTTCTTTTTCGAGAAATGGCGGGCAAATAGACAAGATTGGGGTTGGATTGTCACGTGTGCGATGGCATCATGCAAGAGCGTGACGGCCCGAAAAACGAGCATTGCGGAATCATTGTCTGCAAAAAAAGTGGGCATTGGGCCGCACCGGATGATGATCCTGGGCCAGGCACGGCATGGGCGTCCCGCACCTACGCGAAAACCGAGCGCGCCGTTATGATGATGCCCCCATGTGGTTGTGATCCGGGACCGGCGGAGGTGCTGTATGTCCGAAGTGCAGTTGAGTACGGGCCTGCCCGGGCTGGACCGGATGCTCAAGGGGCTGATTCCCGGGGACAACATCGTCTGGCAGTTTGCCGCGGTGGAGGACTACGCGGCGTTTGTGCGGCCATTCTGTGAATTCGCCCGTGCCCGGGGCAAGAAGCTGGTCTATTTCCGTTTTGCCGAGCACGCGCCGCTGGTGCCGGAGGACTGCGGCGCGGAGGTGTACCAGTTGCGGGTGGACGCGGGGTTCGAGCAGTTCATCGCGGCGGTGCATCGGGCGATCGGCGCGGCGGGGCGCGGGGCGTACCTGGTCTTTGACAGCCTCTCGACCCTGGCGGTGGACTGGTACTCCGACCGGATGCTGGGGAATTTTTTCCTGCTCACCTGCCCGTACATCCTGGACCAGGAATCGATCGCGTACTTCGGCCTGGGGCGCGGGCTGCATTCGCTCCACGCCACCGCGCCCATCGGGGACACCACGCAGATTCTGCTGGATATCTACCGCCATAAGGGGGAGGCGTACGTACACCCCATCAAGGTGCAGCATCGCTATTCGCCCTCGATGTATACGCTGCACTGCTGGTCGGGTGAGCAGTTCGTGCCGGTGATGGACAGCGCCACGAGCACCGAGATACTCAGCGCCATACCGTGGGCGGGGATGGAATCGGTGCGTTTGCGGCTGGGCGTGTGGAACCGGGCGTTCCTGCAGGCCGCGGAATTGTGGGAGGCGGTCCAGCGGGGGCAGGAGCCGCCGGAGGCCACGCAGCGCGTATTGCCGGCGCTGCTGCGCATGGTGGTCTCGCGCGACGAGCGCGTGCTGCGGCTGATCCAGCAGTACCTGACGCTCGGCGACGTGCTGGACATCTGGAAGCGGATGATCGGCACGGGGTTGATCGGGGGCAAGTCGGTGGGCATGCTGCTGGCGCGGGCGATCCTGTGCCGCAACGACCCCCGCTGGCGGGACCGCCTGGAGGTTCATGACTCGTTCTACATCGGGTCGGACGTGTTCTACACCTTCCTGGTGCAGAGCGGCTGCTGGTGGCTGCGGCAGAAGCAGCTCCGGGTGGAAACCTTCCTCGACGGCGTGGAAGAGGCCCGCCGGCGCATCATCCTGGGCACGTTTCCGCCGTCGGTGCAGCGGGATTTCTCGGACATGCTGGCGTACTTCGGGCAGTCGCCGATCATCGTGCGCTCCAGCAGCCTGCTGGAGGACAACTTCGGCAACGCCTTCGCCGGCAAGTACGAGAGCGTTTTTTGCGCCAACCAGGGACCGCACCAGAAGCGGCTGGAAGACTTCATGTCGGCCGTCCGCACCATCTATGCCAGCACCATGAGCGAGCGGGCGCTCCGCTACCGGGCGCAGCGGCGGTTGCTGGACCGCGACGAGCAGATGTCGCTGCTGGTGCAGCGCGTGTCGGGCAGCCGGCAGGGGAGCCTGTACTATCCGCAGATCGCCGGGGTGGGGCTGTCGTTCAATCCCTACGTCTGGAGCCCGCGGATCGACCCGCAGGCGGGCATGCTGCGGCTGGTGTTCGGCCTGGGCACGCGGGCGGTGAACCGCGCCGACGACGACTACACGCGCGTGGTCGCCCTCAACGACGCCGAGCGCCGGCCCGAGGCGGACTGGGAGGAAGTGCGGCAGTATTCGCAGCGGTACGTGGACGCGATCGACCTGGAGGCCAACCAGTTGGTGTCGTGCGAGTTCGGCGACATCGTCAAGCAGCGGCCCGAGCTGCCGCTGGACATTTTCGCCTCCGAGGACCGCGGTTCCGACGACGAGCCGGCCGCGCCGGGGACGTCCGCGGCGCCGGCGGCGCGGATTCTCACGTTCGGGCCGCTGCTCAAGGAGACGGCGTTTCCGGGCGACATGCGCGACATGCTGCGGACCCTGCAGACGGCGTATGGATGCCCGGTGGATGTGGAGTTCACGGCCAACTTTATGCGCGGGGGCGGGCACAAGATCAACCTGGTGCAGTGCCGGCCGCTGCAGGTCAGCGGGGACGGCGTGGCGACGGCGTTGCCCGCGGACATCGCCCCGCGGGATTTGGTGCTGGAGGCCCGGGGCGCCGTGATCGGCCACAGCCGGCTGGAGGCGATCGATCGCATCGTGTATGTGGTGCCCACGGCCTATGCGCAGCTCTCCGAACAGCAGCGCTACGGCCTGGCCCGGGTGATCGGCGAAGTGCTGCACGCGCCCGAGCCGGCGCCCCCGCGCCATGTGATGCTGATCGGGCCCGGCCGGTGGGGGACGACGACGCCCGCGCTGGGCGTGCCGATATCCTTCGCGGAGATCAACACCGTATCGTACCTGTGCGAGATCGTGGCGCTGTGCGGCGCGGTGGTGCCGGACGTTTCGCTGGGCACGCATTTCTTCAACGACCTGGTGGAGACGGACATACTGTACCTGGCGGTGTTTCCGTCGCGCAAGGGCAATGCCTGGAACCGCCCGTTGCTGGAGGAAGCCTGGCCCAACCGCCTGGCGGAGGTGCTGCCGGCGGCCGCGCGCTGGGCGCAGGTGATCCGCGTGCTGGATTTTCCAGCCACGCCGGGCAGCAAGTGCCTGCGGCTGAACGCCAACGCCTTCGAGCAACAGGTGGTATGCTACCTGGAACCGGATGCCGGCGCGCCCGTGACGGGGCCGCCGGGCGCCGGCGGCGAAACGCGCCGCGGCAGTTGAATCCGCCAGGCCTTTCCCGGTATTCTGCTGGTTCATGAAACACCCGGGCCACATGCTCACCTGGACCGCGGCGGCGACGCTGGCCCTTGCCGGCGCGCTGGGCGGCTGCGTCCATATCGAGTTCTTCCATCCGGACATGGAAGGCACGTACCACCTGGGCCCCGATCGCCCCTTCTGGCTCTACGAGGGCCAAATCCGCCACGTCGAACTGGCCCGGCCGCTGGAGCCGCTCGCGCAGGAGACGCCCAGTTGGTGCTGGGCCGCCGCCAGCCAGATGCTGCTGGAATCCCAAGGCGTCAAGCTCAGCCAATCCGATATTGTCTGCCGGGCGTACGGCGATGCCCGCGAAGCCGGCGGCAAAAGCCCGCTCATGGTGCAGGCCCTCACCGGCGAGTTCACCAATACGGAGGGTTCCATTGTCTGCCTGGAAGCCCATCGGGCCGACGGCTTCCCCCGCAACGGCCTGGAACTGCTCGCCAGCATCGAGGACGGCATCCCGTTCATCGTGGATATCGGCTACTTCAAGGATGGCACGGCCAAGCGCGGCGACGCCTATGCCGCCCACAGCCTTATCGTCTATGGCCTGACCTACCAGCGCCAGGGCAACCAAGTCCGCATCCTCTCCCTGGACACCATGGACCCCAGCTTCATCATGCTGCGGCAAACCGATCCCGGCTACGCCCCGCGGCAGCGGATCGACGGCAAGGAGTTTGACGCCATCCAGGGCACGCTGGGGGTGTATCGGAAGTGAGGCCGTGGTCAGTGGGCAGCGGCGAAAACTCATCCCAAAAGAGAAGGCCGCGCATCGGCGCGGCCTTCGGTTTCCACATTAAATAACAACTTGCAATTGACCACTGGCCACTGACCACTGGCCACTCAATATCTCACCACCGTCGTGTTGTAATACCCCACCATCGCCAGGAAGCGGTTCTGGTTGAGCACCGGGATCGCCAGCCCCTTGGCGGCGATGCGCAGGCTCTCGTAACGGACCTGATCCTTCAACCGCGCGTCAACGATGCTGCCCGCCACGGTCGGCGCGGCGCCCGCGGCCGGCGCGGTGTCCGGGGCCGGTGCGGTTTCCGCCACCGGCGTCAGGGGAGCGGCGGGCAAGGCGCCCAGGACCAGAAAATCGGTTTGGGCGGTCACATCATCATCCACCTGGCCGCCCCAGGCCTGGATGAGGGTGATCAGCCGGTCGCGTTCCGCCGCGGTGGATACGCCATCGCCGTCGAGGTCGAAATCGCCGAATACGACGAAGCGGAACTTGCGCGTGCGGTCGTTTTGGTAGACCAGGTTGGCGATGAGATCGTTGTCCTGGATGGCGCGGTCCTTGGTGGTGCGCGTAATGCGGCAGATGGAATATTCCTCGCCCACCACCATCACTTCCAGGCTGCCGTTGCCCAGCGCCGTATCGTCAGTGGTCCAGCGCACGCCCAGGCGCGGGTCATACACCGAGAACGGCATGCCCGCCATGATGCGGTCTTTCTTGCCCAGGTTGATCCACACTTCCCCCGTCACGCCGTTGACCCGGATGACGCGGCCGGCCGGCTCGCCGACGGTCGTCGCTATATCGCCGCCATGTTCGTTTCTAATGCGGATGCGCAGTTCACGAATCTCGACTTCCTGCCGGGCGATCAGGCCCTGGGCGTCTTCGAGCTTGAGAACCAGGCCGCGTTTTTCGTCGTCGGCCTTCTGGATGGCGTCGTTCAACTTGGTCTCGGCGGCTTTCGCGTCCAGGTTGGCTTTATCCAGCGATTTCGTAAGCTGGCTTTGAGCCTCCGTGATGTTGTTCTGCAATCTCGTCGTCAGATCGCCAAAATCGCCCTGCGCGGCGCCCAGCGCTTTTTCCCGCGCCTGGGCCAGCTTGTTGGCGCTGTCCACCTGCGCGGCCTGCCGGGCCGCATCGGCCTTGCTGCTGTCGCGCTCCAGCGTCAGGCTGGCAATGGTGCCCCGTATCTTCGACAGCTCATTGTTCAAGCCGGTGATCTGCTCGTTCAACTTATCGTTGGTCTTGACGACCTGCGCCTTGTCGGAAACGGCGGCATCCTTGTCCGCGAGGGATTTCGACCACATCACGTACAAGATCACGGCCGCCCCGGTGGCGATCACCGCAAAGGCCACCGCGGCAAACAGACCGTACGGAGGGGAACTACGCGCACGCACCACAGCCATCAGACACCTCCAGAAAGTGAACGCTCGCCATCAACCACGCGGATCGGAAACGCAACCACGCCGCGCCATCATGGCCTAATGATCGCAAGGGAATGTCGGCAGGTCAAGTGGAATGGGCAGTGGCCAGTTGTCAGCGGGGGGACACAACCAGCGACCACGCACTGGCCACTGGCCACTGGCCACTGGCCCCCCTATCATGGCTCCATTCTGTTTATGCCAAATGCGAAAGGAGCCTCTCATGCCGGGCATCTATTCCGACATCACCAAGACCATGGGCAACACCCCGCTGGTGAGGATCAACCGCATCGTCCCCGCCGGGGGCGCGACGGTTCTGGCCAAGTGCGAATTCTTCAATCCGCTGGGGAGCGTTAAGGACCGCATCGGCGTGGCCATGATCGAGGCCGGCGAACGGGCCGGGAAAATCACCAAAACCACCCACATCCTCGAAGCCACCTCCGGCAACACCGGCATCGCGCTGGCGTTTGTCTGCGCCGCCAAGGGCTACAAGCTCACCCTCACCATGCCCGATTCGATGTCCCTCGAACGGCGGCGGCTCCTCAAAATCCTCGGGGCCAACCTCGTGCTTACCCCCGGCGCCGAAGGCATGCCCGGGGCCATCCGCAAATGCAACGAACTGCATGCGAGCGAGCCCAACTCCATCATCGCCAGCCAGTTCGACAACCCCGCCAACCCCGCCATCCATGAGGCCACCACCGCCGAGGAAATCTGGCGCGACACCGCCGGCAAGGTGGACGCGGTCATCGCCGCCGTCGGCACCGGGGGCACGATCTCGGGCATCGCCGCCGTCCTTAAAAAACGCAACCCCGACTTCCGGGCCATGGCCGTGGAACCGGCCAATTCCCCGGTCATCACCCAGTTCAAAAACGGCCAGCCCCTCAAGCCCGGCCCCCACAAAATCCAGGGCATCGGCGCGGGTTTCATCCCCCAGAACCTCAAGACCGGCCTGATCGATGAAGTCATCACCGTGACCAATGAAGACGCCTTCATCTTCGCCCGCCGCCTGGCCGCCGAGGAGGGCATCCTCGCGGGCATCAGCTCCGGCGCCAACATGTGGGCGGCGCTGCAGGTCGCCCAGCGCCCCGAATACAAGGGCAAGACCATCGTGACGCTGATGTGCTCGACGGGCGAACGGTATATCTCGACGGCCATGTATGAGGGTCTGGGCGAGTAAAGTAGCAGGCACTTTCCAAGTGCCGTCTGCCAAGGGCGCAACGGCACACGGAGTGTGCCTGCCACTTTTGACAGTTATTGATGCGCCAGTCCTTAGTTATCAGGGGTGGGGCAGGGTTTTGTGCGTGCCGTCGCACATGGGCTGATTGTGCGTCTGTTTGCACATGCACAGGGCGCAGCGCCGGGCGGTTTCGACGGTGAATACGACAGGCCTGATGCCGCTGCCCTTATGCGCGCCGTCGCAGAACGGCTGCGTCTTGGATCTCCCGCAGGCGCACCATTCATAGGTGCCCGCCGCGAGGTTCTCCACCATGGGCGCGCGGCCGGCGAGGACGGGTTCGGGCATGTTTGGACTCCTGTGAAAACCGCCGGCAGCATAGTCGCGCCGCCGCGGAATGTCGATGCCCGTCAGTCGAACAGCACCGGCCGCAGCCGCAGCAGGCGGCCGCGCCCCCAGGTCCGCGCCGCGGCAAAGGAGGGGTCGCCGGCCCACTGCGCGACACTTTTATCGAAGAGCGCCGCCGACAGCAGCAGCGCCGGATACGGCGTCTGCGTCGCCCGCGCGACCCATTGCAGCAGCAGCTTGGTCCCCAGCGGGAATGGCACCTTACGCCCCAGCTCCCGGCCCAATTTGCCCAGGTTGTCCGGCGGGGCGGCGTTCTTGTGGCGGCGGCGGAGATGGATCACCAGCACCACCAGCGCCAGCGCCCCCAGCATGATCAAGATGCCGTTGCGGAAGGCGCTGTCATCGACCTTGCCGCTGTGGACGTCGCGCAGTCCCTGCTTGAAGTCGGAGATGGTCATCGGCCGCGGGGGCGCGGGCTCCCGGGGCACCGGCGGCTCGTCATAGGAACTGACCTGCGCCAGGGGCAGCGGGGCGAAGTGCGGAGGCAGGGCGGTGGCGGGCATCGGGCGACCTCAGGAAGGGGCGGCGACCATGCCGCCGACGGTTTCGAGCATTTCCTCCGCGCGCTTGCGGACGCGCAGGTTCGGATCGTTATGGGCCATGCCCCGGACTTGGCGCATGATTTCCGTGGTCCGGAGCTGCGCCACCACCCACAGCGCCGACATCCGGTGCAGCGGGTTGGCGTCGGTGAGCATCCGTTCGAGGTGCTCGCGGGCGGTGGCGTAATTGGACTGCGCCAGGGCCTTGATGGCGTTGGCCCGCTCGCGATTGTGCCGGCTGTCGAGCATCGCCCGCACCTGCGGCGAGCGGTCGGCGAGGCGCAGTTGCTCCATCGCCTCGACGGCGTTGGCGCGCACCCGCGCGTCCGCATGGTGGGCCGCGGCCTCCAGCAGCTCGCGGAGCCGCGGATCCTCCAGCCGGCCCGCCTGCCGCACCGCCAGCGCCGCGATCCGGGCGTCGGCATGGCCGCACCAGGCGATGATCTGGTTGCGCTGCGGCGCCGGGTTCGGCTGTGCCGCGATCAGCTTGAGCGCCTGGGCCACATCCTGCGAAGTTCCCTGAATCGGCGCGTGCATCAGGTCCGCCAGGGCCGGGTCCGGCGCCCCCGCGCGGAGCGCCGTCGGCTCGAAGAGCGGCGGCTTCGGGCCGTCATTCCAAGTCCGGTCCCCACCCCGGGGCGGACGCGCCGGCGCTCCGGACGCCTCCGGGTCGCGCAGCGGGCGGCTCGCGCCCGGCAGGCGCCGCACCGACGCGTGCGGGCTGGCGGGCAATATTTGTGCCGCGCGTTCCCGCCATTCCGCCAGCCGGCGGCTCAGAAGAAACCGGCCGGCGCACCGCGCCACCCGCTCGTCCGCATCCCGCGCCAAGTCCCCCAGCGGCCCGGCGGCCTCGGGCAAGCCCGTCTCGGCCAGCGCCCGCGCCGCGCAGATTTTCCAGGCGCACGCCGCCGGCCCCGCCGGGGCGCTCCGCACCAACCGCGTCAGCCACGTCAGCCGCTCCAGGGGCTGCAAGCCCACGCTTTCGATCAGCCGCAGCCACCCCAGCCAGTTGTCCAGATCCCACAGCGGTTCCTTGCGCAACGCCGGCAACATCTTGAGGTGGCCCACGCCCTGGGCCGCTTCCCGCAGCACCGGATCCAGCAGCCGATATGATTCGGCGGCCAGCGCCCCGGCCAGCGCCGGCGCTTCGGCCGTTCCCAGGCCCGCCATCGCCGCGGGCTTGAGGCACGAACCCAGGCCCAGCAGCACGGCCGCCGCCAGCGCCGGCTCGCTCGGGGCGCGCAGCACGATGGTCGCGGCGCGCGTGCGTTCGTCATACGTGTCCGCAAACAGCGGCCAGAGCCACGACTCCTGCTGCCGCTCATGAATCAGCGCCGCCAGCAACGCGGAATTCTGCCGATGCGTCTTGAATTGCCGCAGGCCCAGTTCCACGGCCTTGCGCAGTTGCTCGGATTCCTCCGGCATCGGGGAAGGGGCGCTGTCCCCCGTATGCAGCGCCTGCCAGTGCCGGCGCACCGCGTCCAGCAGCGAATGGCCCGCCAGCGCGCGCACCTCGGGCCGGGCATCCAGCAGCGCCTCGGCCAGCAGGTACACCAGCCGCGCATCGGCGCAGCGCCGCACGATGGCGATCACGTTCTCCCGCGCGGGCCCCCGCGAATCATGCATCGTCTCGGCCAGCGGGCCGAACAGGTCGCGCGGCCGCCCCAGCATCTTCTCCTGGATCGCCCCGTCCAGCTTGTGAAAGTTCCGGATCAACGCCACCCAGCCCCCCCGGCGGTTGCGCTCCATGAGGACGTCCGCCAGTTCCGCCTGCTCCGCGCCCGTCGCCTCCCGCAGCGCCGCTTCCAGGGCGCGCTCCGCGGCCACATTGCGCGAGTTGGCAAGCGTTTTGAGAATGTCCGCACGCACCGACATGGCGGCTCCGCGAAGAGTGGTATCCTCGTTGGTTATCGGTAGAAGCCGGAGGCGGGTTTGGCAGGGAGCGATAAGGTTTGGCGAACTAACGGGAAGCGGCTTCCGCGGGCCGTGTTATCGGAACTCCGGCGGGACGCGGCCCCCTCAACGCCCGTCCACCATCTTCACCACATGCTTCTCATTCACCGGCATGATCACCCCCCGCTCCGTCACGATCGCCGTGATCAACTCCGCCGGCGTCACGTCGAACGCGGGATTGTACGTCTTGATCCCCGCGGGAGCCGTGCGCTGGCCGAAGCCTTCGGTGATCTCCTCGGCGGCGCGCTCTTCAATGGGTATCCGCGCGCCGGACTCCAGCGACAGGTCAAAGGTCGTCGAGGGCGCGGCCACAACAAACGGTATGCCATGGGCCTGCGCCAGCAGCGCCACCGAATACGTGCCGATCTTGTTGGCGGTGTCGCCGTTGCGGGCGATGCGGTCGGCCCCCACCACCACCAGGTGTACCTTCTTCTGCCGCATGACCAGCCCCGCCATGTTGTCGCAGATCAGCGTCACATCCACGCCCGCGGCCGCCAGCTCCCACGCCGTCAGACGCGCCCCCTGCAACAGCGGCCGGGTTTCGTCGGCAAACACGCGGAACGCAATGCCCTGCCGCTGGGCCTCATACAAAATCGACAGCGCCGTCCCGTGGTCGGACGTCGCCAACGCCCCCGCATTGCAATGCGTCAGCACGCCCCCGCCCTTGGGCACGAAGCGGAACCCGTGCTTCCCGATGGCCAGGCACATGCGCTGGTCCTCCTCCAATATCGTGTGCGCCTCCTGCAAGAGCCGCTGCTGGAGCTGCCGCACGCCCACGGCACGTTCCGTGATCGCCACCCGGATCATCTGATCCACCGCCCATTCCAAATTGACCGCCGTGGGCCGCGAAGTCTTCAAATACGCCCCGCGTTCCTTCAACACCTCGATGAGCACCGCCGCCTGTGAGGATGCCGGCACGGTCCGCGCCGCCAGCACCATCCCATACGCCGCCGCCACCCCGATCGCCGGCGCCCCCCGCACCGCGAGCGTCCGGATCGCCTGCCACACCTCCTCCACGGTTTCCAGGTGGAGCACCAGCGTTTGCAGGGGCAGCGCCCGCTGGTCGAGAATATCCAGATGCCCCTCAATGCCGCCGATCCAGCGGAGGGTGGGGGGACGAGTGGGGGAAGGAGATGAAGACACGGCAAGCTCCAGAGGTGGTAATTGGTAATTGGTAATTGAGATATCCACACGGGTGAAATCACAAATTACCAATTACTAATTACCAATTACTTATAATACCCCAGCACCACCTCCGCCACACGCTCAATCTGCGCATCCGTCAACTCCGGAAACACCGGCAGCGCCAGCACTTCCGTACAGGTCTTCTCCGTCACCGGAAACGCGCCCTGGCCATATCCCAGATCGGCAAAACACTCCTGCATATGCAGGCTCTTGGGATAAAATATGTTGCACCCCACCCCGTTTTTCTGCAGGTGATCGCGCAGCAAGTCGCGCTTCGGCGCGCGAATCACATACTGGTGATACACGTGATGCACCCCGGCCTGCTCCACCGGCGGCCGCACATCCGTACCCGCGAAGCGCCCGGTGTAATATGCCGCAATCGCCCGCCGCCGTGCGTTCCAGCGCTCCAGCCACCCCAGCTTTACGTTCAGCACTGCCGCCTGCAGGGCATCCATCCGGAAATTCCCCCCGACGAATTCATGATGATACCGCGTTGTCTCGCCATGCTGCCGCGTCTGCTTGAACCGCTCCGCCAGCTTCGCGTCCCGCGTCACCAGCGCCCCGGCATCGCCCGCCGCCCCCAGATTCTTCGTCGGATAAAAACTCAAACACGCGCACCGCCCCCCCTCGGCAATCTGCCTCCCCGCCGGATCGCGCGCCCCGATGCACTGCGCCGCATCCTCAATCACCTCCAGCTTGTGCCGCCCCGCCACCGCCCCCAGCGCCCCCATGTCCAGCATCTGCCCAAACAAGTGTACCGGCACAATCGCCCGCGTCCGCCCCGTCACCGCCGCCTCCGCCGCCGGGATGCTCATCAAAAATGTGTCCGGATCAATATCCACAAACACCACCTTCGCCCCCGCCCGCGCGATGCACCCCGCCGTGGCGAAAAACGTGAACGGCGTCGTGATCACCTCCGCCCCCCCCTTATCCCGCCCGATCCCCAGCGCCATCAATGCCGCCAGAATCGCATCCGTCCCCGACGACACGCCCACCACATGCCCCCCCACCGCCTTCCCCAGGTTCTCCTCAAACCGCCCAATAAACTGCCCCGACGCCGCCCCGGACGTATACTGCTGGCACTCCAGAACCTCACTGATGGCGGCCTCGACATCGCTGCGGATAAGCGGCCATTGCGTGGCCAGCTCAAACAGGGGAACGGGTTTGCACGGGGTGGAAGCGGGGGTTGGATTCATAAAAATTGGCACTCCTGAATCCCCGCATGGTACGGAAGCCCGCCGTTCCTGTAAAATGCCTTTCGTCTTTCGTCTATCGTCTTTCGTCCGCAGGAGTACCCATGCCCATCGATCCCCTCGCCTTCATCGCCCGCCGCGCCCTCGACATCGACGCCTCCGGCATCCGCAAGGTTTTCGACCTCGCCGCCAACCTCAAGGACCCCATCAACCTCTCCATCGGCCAGCCCGACTTCGACGTCCCCGCGCCCCTCAAGGAAAAAGCCATCGCCGCCATCAACGCCGGCATGAACCGCTACACCCCCACCCAGGGCATCGCCGAACTCATCGCCCCGCTCAAGGCCAAAGTCGCCCGCGAAACCGGCTGGCAGGATCCCGGTATGCTGATCCTCTCGGGCACCTCCGCCGGCCTCATGCTCGCCATGTTCGCCACCCTCAACCCCGGCGACGAAGTCCTCTGCCTCGACCCCTACTTCGTGATGTACAAGCACCTGCCCACCATGTGCGGCGCCAAGGCCGTCCCCGTCGATTCCTACCCCGACTTCCGCCTCCACCCCGACCGCCTCGAAGCCGCCATCACGCCACGCACCAAGATGCTGGTCCTCTGCTCGCCCAGCAACCCCACCGGCATGACGCTGACGCAGGAGGAACTCGCCGCCGCCGCCGCCATCGCCAAAAAGCACAATCTCCTGGTCATCTCCGATGAAATCTACGAAACCTTCAGCTACGGCCCGCACTACTCCATCGCGTCCCTGCTCCCCGAGCAGTGCATCCTCCTCAAGGGCTATTCTAAAACCTACGGCATGACCGGCTGGCGCCTCGGCTACGCCGCCGCCGCCGGCGCCGCCCGCGTCGTCATCGAGCAAATGACCAAGCTTCAGCAATACACGTTTGTATGCGCCCCCTCGATGGTGCAGTATGCCGCCCTGCGCCTGGTCTCCGGCGAAGAAATCGACATGTCCGGATATGTCGCCGCCTACCGCAAAAAACGCGACCTGGTCGTCGAAATCCTCGGCGGCGCCGACGGCCCCTTCGCCTTGAACATCCCCAACGGCGCCTTCTACGCCTTCCCCCAAGTCCCCGCCGGCAAGGGCACCGCCACCGAGTTCGTCCACCAGGCCATTGCGCGGAATGTTCTGATCATCCCCGGCAACGTGTTTTCAACACGGGACACCCACTTCCGGTTGAGCTACGCGACGAACGACGAGAAATTACGGCAGGGTTTGGAAATCCTCCGCGCTATGGCCCGGGAATAACGCGGACATCTTGCCCGCCGAGGTGCCCGCAGGCACGCAGAACCAGATTTCCGACCATTTTCTTTGGGAAGGAGAACTTCCGTGCATATGTGGCTGTGTATAAGACTTGCCAGTATCGCTTTGCTGCTCCTGGTATGTGTGAGCCTGGTCCTGGGCGCCGCTTCCAACCCCGCAACCGCCGCGCCGCGCAGTGCGCCGGCGACCACGTACTGTAATCCCATCCCGCTGCCGAACTATCCGCTCGGCCGCAACGCCCGCGACGTGGTGCCGGGAACACCCGTGCGTCCGGGCGGCCTGTGGCTGTTGGATCACCAGGAACAATTCCGTGAACTGGCCGACGTCTCGGTGCTGTGGCATGAAGGCCGCTGGTACATGTACCCGTCGGTTGACATGGCCTGGGTCAGTGCCGACGGCGGCGCGTCGTGGGAGCATCATCCGCTGAATGTGCGCGACCTGGGCTATGCACCCACCATCGTCCGACACAAGGGCAAGTTCCTGCTGCTGGCCTCCGATTCCGCGGTGTACACTTCCGATTCCCCCTTGGGCCCGTTCACCCCCGTGGGGAAAATCGCGCTGCCCGCGGGCGTGCCCGGGCAAACCGATCCCATGCTCTTCTCCGATGACGACGGGCGGCTCTATTACTATTGGGGTTGTACCCCGGCCGATGGCATCTACGGCGTTGAACTCGACGCCGAGAATCCCACCCGTGTCCTAGGCAAACCCGCGCGGATGATCGCCTTCGAGCCCAAGACGCAACCCTGGCAGCGCCTCGGCGACTGGAACGAAGACCCCAACACCGGCTGGATCGAAGGCAGTTGGATGTTCAAACGCAACGGCACCTACTACCTCACCTATGCCGCCGCCGGCACGGAAAACCGCTCCTACGCCATGGGCTGCAGCACGGGCAAATCCCCGCTGGGCCCCTTTGCCCCCCAGAAAAACAACCCCATCCTCCGCGCCACCGCGGGCCTGATCACCGGCACCGCGCACGGCTGCATCGTCGAAGGCCCCCATAACTCCCTCTGGGCCTTCTACACCGTGCGCGCCGCGGTCGTTCACGGCTTTGAACGCCGCCTGGGCATGGACCCCGCATTCATCGGCGCGGACGGCGAACTGCACGTCGATGGCCCCTCCTCGCTGCCGCGGCGTCTGCCGGTCGCGGGCCAGGGCGTCGCGGCCACCGGCTGGCTCCCCCTGAATGCCGGCGTCCTCACCACGGGTTCCAGCACCGCGCCCAATCTATCCGGACGCCTGGCCGTCGATGACGACATGCGCACCTGGTGGCAGCCCGCCGAGGGCGACAAAACGCCCGTGCTCACAAGCACGTTCCGCGCCCCCGCCACGATTCACGCCGTGCGCATCATCTGGCGCGACATCGGCCTGGATGCCGCGCGCGGCGGCAAGCCCGGCCCCTTCCGTTACAAAGTGGAAGCGCAAACCGCCGCCCGCACCTGGACCACCCTCATCGACCGCGGCGACAGCACCGAGGATTATCTCATCGACTATCGGGAATGCCCCCCCACCACGGCCACCGCCGCCCGCCTGGTGATCGTCGCCTCGCCGCCCGGAATTACCCCGGGTATCGCCGAGTTCACCCTCTTCGGCGAGGTGGCCCAAAAATAGGAAAGGGCATGGGGAACAAACTATAGTGTGGGTGCGTGCGTTGCGGTTTGCTTGGTATTTCTGCGATTGTTACCCTAATTCCCACCTAAACCTTCACCGTTGCTATAGCAAGAATCGGGCCATTCCGCCGGGAATTCGCGATAAATCCGCAGGCTCTGGTGTAACCTTGGCCGGCTTTCACGTGTTACCACATGCCGGCCCGATGTGGGCGTGCATGCTTTGTATCGTATTTGGAGTGCCTGTCATGAAAAAACTTGCTTATACCCTTGGTGTGCTCGCCCTGGCGACTTGCGTCGGAGTGTCTCTGGGCGGGGGCGGCGGCGGGGGCGGTGGTGGCGGCGGCGGT
>CAIPTQ010000316.1 GCA_903868035.1 uncultured Phycisphaerales bacterium | reverse complement strand
TGGTCGTAGGCCTTGGGCATGTCGTCCTGAAGGCGGGACAGCTTGAGCGGCGTGCGGATGCCGGCCACCACGTCTTCGCCCTGGGCGTTGATGAGGTAATCGCCGTAGAAGACGTTTTCGCCGGAGTTGGGGTCGCGGGTGAAGCAGACGCCGGTGCCGGACTTATCGCCCTTGTTGCCATAGACCATGGTCTGGACGTTGACGCCGGTGCCCTTGAGGTCGGAAATTTTTTCGACGCGGCGGTAGGTGACGGCCTTGTCGGCTTCCCAGCTATTGAAGACGGCCATGACGGCGCCCCAGAGCTGCTCGATGGGGTTCTGCGGGAAGTCGGCGCCCTTCTTTTCCTTGTAGAAGGCCTTGAACTGCCCGCAGAGTTCCTTGAGGCTCGCGGCGGGAATCTCCGGGTCGGTCTTGACGCCGAGCTTGTGCTTCATTTCATGGAGCATGTCTTCCATGGGTTCCTTGGAGAGGCCCATGGCGGTGGTGGAGTACATCTGGATGAAGCGGCGGTAGGAGTCGTAAGCGAAACGGGGGTTGCCGGTCTTGGCGGCGAGGCCTTCGACGGATTTGTCGTTGAGGCCGAGGTTGAGGATGGTTTCCATCATGCCGGGCATGGAGCGGGCGGCGCCGGAGCGGACGGAGACGAGGAGGGGATCGGTGGAGTCGCCGAGTTTTTTGCCCATGGCGGCTTCGACTTTGGCGAGGGAGGTGAAGATTTCTTTTTTGGTTTGCTCAGAGAGCTTGAGGCCGAGCTTGTAGTATTCTTCGCAGCAGGGGATGGAGATGGTGAAGCCCGGGGGCACCGGCAGGCCGGCGGCGGTCATGTCCGCCAGGCCCGCGCCCTTGCCGCCGAGGACATTTTTGCGGGCTTGTTCGGTGGGGGCGACGGCCATGCCTTCGGCCTTGCCGTTGCCGAAGAAGAAGACGCGCTTGGAGCCCGCGGACGCGGGTTGGGGGGAAGATTTTTTCGCCATCGGTGGGGTTCCTCTCAAAGAGCGCCGGCATGCCGGGAAAAGGCCGCCTGGCGCAGGGTTTAATACGAATTCCTAGGCCGGAATATCGAAGGGGCAAGTATAGGGGAAGGCGTGTGGCTGTCAACGCGTAAGGCGGGTGTGTGCCCCGTCGTTCGTCATGGGAAACAGCCGCCCATCCGCGGTCTTTCCCGTTGCCGCCGCCACCCTTCCCTGGCCCAAACCGCAAAAGAATCGAACCAGATACGCGAAAATATGTTTACTAATAAACAAAATTGTGCATTTGTCCATACAGACCATGCTTGTATTGAATAGATTCTCCGTGACCTGGGCGTTCGCTCCCGCTGCTTTTCGACCACAACGCGCCTGCTTGCCCGGCGGAACGATCTGATTTGGGAGGGCGGCGTGGAACCTGGGTGGACGGTTCAAGTCGATAAATGGCCGAATTGTTCCCTGATGATTTGCTTGGGCGCAATAGGCATATGGGGCGAGGTGAGGGCGCCGAGCTGTATTCTTTGCAACAGTTCGGGGCTCAAGTCCTCGTGGAATTTCAACAGGCCGTATTTGTGGAGTTTATCAAGAGTTGTTAATTTATACATTCGTGGATTGGGGTAGAAGATCAGGCTGCGCTTGGCCACATATGGATGTTCTCCCACTTGAACAATGCAGGTCTGATCAAAACCGTGCTGCCATCCGGTAAAATTCACCGCCACCACGGATTGGGTCTTGGGGCAGGGATGCGAAATGACCAGGTGCAGATGCTGGTCGTCGTCGCCGATGATCTTGAAGGTTGCTCCCAGTCTCATGGTTCGATTTGCGCCAGGGCATGATTGAGTGCCGCTTCGCTTTTCCCTTCCGCCAGCATGGCTGCCTTCATGTCCGTGATGCCCAGGGCCTCCAGCATGTCATCCAGGGAAATGGCTTTTCGGGATCCTTTGGCGGGCCGGTTCTTGATCCACTCGGGAAAATCATGGGTGTAATCGGCGACCCCGAAATCGTCCACTTCCCAGAAGTCATCCGCGATTTTTTGGAGCGTGTCCACTTCAAACTCCGACAGGCACCCCACGCCGGGTTCCTTGGTCAGGATCAAATCTTGCGAGCCCTCATTCTGGATGTATTTCCCCCACAGGGGCAACGCGGGATCTTTGCCTTTGATCAAATCATAGGCCCGTTCCAAAACCGGCCCGTTGTCCATCGCATACACGGTGTCCCGCGTAATGGTGCATCCAATCGTCTGCAGCAGAATCCGGTCCCCCATGTAGAGCATTTTTAGGAGCCGCATCCTCGACATGCGGCCTCCATGCGCCTTCAGAAGAACGCCTGAAGCTTGAATGGTTTTTTTGGTCGAAAAAGCAAGCATCGCATCACATCCCATGAGTTTCATACATGCTATCTTATCGCATCGGGTAAAATCGTTCCATACCTGACAACGGGAAAACCTAACTTATTTCTAACAATCGCTCGCATATTCACAACCGTGAAACATACTGCCGTTTGTTTGGCATGTTATACGCTCAACCGATGCTATAGTGTCAGGGTAACTTCTGGAACCCAAGAACATGTTCTCCCGCCCGCACATCGACTGCCTCGAACTTCCCTGCCCCCGCCTTCCCGCGGCGTTCGACGGCATCACGCTCCTCCACCTTTCGGACCTCCACATCACCCGCTGGACGCGCCGCCTCGAACAATGGCGCGCCGCACTGGCGCAGCTCAATCCCGATCTGGCCGTCATCACCGGCGACCTGGGCCATCGCTCCTGGCACTGGCAAACGTCGCTGGCCAGCCTTCAACGGCTGCTTGAACCCCTCGCCCCGCCCCTGGGCACCTACTTCATCCTCGGCAACCACGACTCGGTCAAACTCGGCCCCGCGCTGGCCGCGACGCAAGATGGCCACGGCAGGCCGCGCGTGCTGCTGCAGAATGAGTCGGTATTCCTCCAATCCGGCACCGGGGGCATTGAAGTGCAAATACCCGAGGCGCCAGCCAATCAACAATCGAAAATCGAAAATCAAAAATCGAAAATCCCCCCGCGCCTTGCCCTCGTCGGCATCCACCAGCACCGCCGCATCGACACCGACATTCCGCTGGCCCTCCGCTCCGGCGGCGTCACCCCCGCCGATTTCAAGCTCATGCTCCTGCATTACCCGGACCTGGTCTACCCCGCCGCCGCCGCCGGGGCCGACGTGTGCCTGGCCGGGCACACCCACGGCGGCCAAATCTGCTGGCCCGACGGCCGGCCGCTGTTCGGGCAGGATTCGCTGTCGGCCGACCAATGCACCGGCGTCCACCGCGTCAACGGGACGTGGATGATCGTCAACCGGGGCATCGGTTCCGCCGGCCTGCGCCTGCGCGTCTTCTGCCCGCCGCAGGCCGTGCTGCTGACGCTGCGGGCGGCGGGTGAAAAATCCATATCGCCCACAGCTTGAAGCAGATAACATGCCGTCAACGAATACCATTTCGAGGAATCAGATGAGACGCCATCAGAAGAACGAATATTTCGATGGAATTAAAAAAGGAATAGAGGAAGCCATTACCTGGTCAAAGGGAAAGGCCGTGCGCGTAACCATTCGTAAAGTATCCATCCGCCCCAAACAAAAACTCATCGGAAATCGCCGTTCACGCGGCCTGAACTCCCATCCTACTTCCACAACCGCTTGATCCCCGACCCCGTAGCCTCCACCCCGCTCCGCAGCGGCATAAAAATCAGCGTCTCCAAAGTCCCGTGGCAATTGTCCACCACAAACCGCAGCGCATGCCCCGCCGGCTTGGCGTCCAAGTCCTGCACCCGGCGCAGAAACACCAGATCGGCCACATATTTAATCGCCACCCCCACCAGGATCAGTAGCGTGTAGCGGTTGAACGTGTGCGCCCACGATGTGCCCGCGGCGAAGGTCCACCCCCAGCCGCCCAGCGCCGTGGCCACCGCCCCGGCCGCGCACGCCGCCACCGCCGCCGCGGTCGAAAAAATCACCGAACCCACCGCCTGATAACCCGCGCCCCCCTTGCGGTTGAACAACAGCATCATGTTGAACGAGGCGATGTCCATGCCCCCGCCGATGAACCCCCCGGCGATCTGCACCAGCGGCATCCACGGCAGCGTGGCCTCCGACAGGAAGATCCACGACACCCACGTCAGCGTGTGCAAGGCCGACGACACCAGAAACACCGGCTTGCGCCCGAAGCGGTCCACCGCGCGCCCCCACATGGGATACCCCAGGAACTGCCCGATCTGAAAACTCACCGGCAAAATCACCGCCGCCGTCAGGTACATCGAATGGCCCCACCAGGGGGTCGTGCCGGCGTTCGCGGCGGACTTGTGCTGCGCCTGCAGAAAATCGAGCAGGTAGAGCATCCAGAACCACGAACACCACGAGTTGGCGACCGACCAGACCGAGTAGTACGTCACGTACCGCCGGAACTGCACGTCGCGCAGCGGCCGGAGCAGCCGCTCCCGCAACGGCTCCGGCGGGGCCTGTTTCATGGGCGGCTCGGCGACTTTCGTGAACAGCAGGATGTCGATCATCCCGATGGCCCCCGCCAGCATGAATACCGCCGACAGGATCACGATCAAGGCCGTGGATATGTCATGCGACGGCGGCAGATGGCAGCGGTCGGTCAGCGGCCGCAGAAACCCCGCCACCCGCGCATCATCCGCCCAGTCCAGGATGACGCCCACCAGCACGGTCGCCGCCGCGATCACCGCCACCCCCATGCGGCTCCGCCGGGCGAAGTACACACCCCGGATGCGCGGCGGCACCAGGTCCGCCATCCAGTTGACCCAGGCCTGCCCGCCGAAACTGTTCAGCCCCATCGAAACAAACACCAGCAACGTCAGGAAAATCGCCGTGGAGTATGCCGGGGGAAGAATCCACGGCAGCAGCCCGATGAGGATGTACAGCCCGCGATGGGGCGTTACCGTCCAGAGAAAGAAGGTTTTCCGCCGCCCCAGCCGCTCGACGATCATCGAACCGGGAATCATGAACAGCACCGAAAGCATGGGCGCGGCCTGGGTGATGAGGGCGAAGATGAGGTCGTTGGCGCCGAGGTACTGGCCCAGCGGGGTCATGGCCGTGTTGCCGGTGGCCCCCATCCAGAAGGCCCCGGGCAGCCAGGCGAGCATGGTGTAGCGGAGGCTGGTGCGGAGCAGCGTGCCGCGGATCGGAAAGGGCCGGGTGTCGGCGGACCGGGAAGCGGGAGAGGCGGGGTTGACGGAGGCGGTGCGGGTCACAGGGGCGGAGTATAACGGCAGCACGGGAAGCGGGGCGAATGGCAATAGCAGTTGTCAGTGGTCAGAGAGATAAGCCGCATGAGCCGATGCCGCCGGCTTTTTCGGCGGCGTGGGCGGTGATCGCGCTCTTCCATGATGCCGAATAAAGCAAAATTGCTTGTCCCCTCCCCCTCCTTCACCGGACAATACTCTCCGGAAAGGATGCTTATGTCCCCCACGCCCACGGATGCAGAACTCCTCACGCGGTTCGTCGAACACGGCGACCAGGCCGCCTTCACCCTCGTCGTCGAGCGGCACCTCCGCTGGCTCTATCCCGCGGCACTGCGCATCCTCCATGATCCCGGCCGCGCCCACGATGTGACCCAGGCGGTGTTCATCCTTCTTGCACAAAAGGCCGGCACAATGCGCAGCGACTTGCCCCTATCGCCCTGGCTCTTTCGGGTTCTCCAATACACCATCCGCTCGCTCCATCGCTCCGAACGCCGCCGCGCCCAACATGAAGCCAATGCCCCGGTCGCGCCGCCGGCATCCACCGATGCCGCCTGGCTCGAACTGCGCGAAGTGATAGATATGGCGGTCACTCGTCTCGCCCCTGCCGAGCGCCAAGCCATTCTGCTGCGCTTCTATGAGGACCAGAGCCTGGCCGCCGTCGGCAGCGCCCTGCGTATCACCGAGGACGCCGCCAAGAAACGCGTTGCCCGCGCGCTGGCCAAACTTCGCGACCATTTCCGCACCCTTGGCGTATCGAGTGCCACGCTCGCCATCGTCCCCGGACTAATGCCTTCACATCTGGTGTCAACTACGTCGGGCCTGTCCGCTTCCGCCATCGCCACCAGCGCCCTGGGTGCCGCCACCGCCGGCGCCACCCATACCGTTCTACTTGCCAAAGGAGCAACCACGATGATGACCCTCGCCAAAGTGAAGTTCGTCGCCGTTCTTGTGGCCGCCGCTGGCGTGCTTGTCGCCGGCGCACTGGCCATTCAGGCCGCCTGCGCCAGTAGTGTCCCGGCGCGTCCCCCCGCCACCGCCTCGGCACCGGCCGCTGGCGTCGGCATTCTGGACTTCCGCATCGCCGTCCTCCCCGACGAAATTTCCGCCAACGACCTTAACGCCGCCAAGGACAGCCTCAAGACCAAAGGCTCCGATGCCGCCGTCAAAGCCAACAACACCACTGCCCGCTGGTTCGAAATGCACTCCCTGCTCAAGAACACCCAATTCAACGGTCTGTTTGTTTCTTCCGCGCGCGATGACCAATTCTACATTCTTTGTTATGACGACCATGACCACAGCCTCACCCATGCCGACCCGCTGCGCAAACCCTGGTCCCTCACCGCCGGCGATCCCCAGTCGGACCCCACAAGCGGTGGCGTGTATATGCCTTTCAAGCTCGATGCCAATGGCGGCACCTACATGGGAGAACTCACCAGCGCCAATATCAGGCACCCTATGGCGATGCTGTTGGACAATCGCATCCTCAGCGCCCCGACCATCCAATCACAAATCACCGATGCCGGCCAGATCTCCTTCGGTTCGCCATCCCGCAAGACCACCACCAGTTCGCCCGCGCCGGAAAACGACATTGATGTCCTCAAGGAAGCCCAGCAGATCATACAGATGATAAACACCCCCAAGCGCCCCGCAAATACGCAACCCACTCCGTGATTCTCTATAAATCCCGCACTACCGCCGTCTCCCACCCGTCCACAAAATACCGCTGCCCCTTCTTCACCACCTTGTGGCCTTCGGCCCGCAGCTTCCGGCAGGCGGCGAGCGCGCCGCCGGGGTATTTCGGATTGACTTCTCCGCCGGCCTTGAGGGTTCGCCAATAGGGGGTGGTGCCTTTGCCGCCGCCGGCTTCTTCGGCGGCGTGGGCGGCGATCCAGGTGAAGATGCCGGTGGTCAGGGGGCAGGCCACCGTGGCCCCGTGCTTGCGGGCCAGGGCCTGTCGAATCTCGTGGGTGGTCACCAGTTGTCCCCGGGGCACGCGGCGCATTTGCTGGTCCACCTCGACCGGGGCGGGGATCACCATGGTGCCCGCGCCCCATTTGGCGCGGGCCTTGCCCTCCAGCGTCACCACTTTCGGCAGGCCGTTGTTGGCGGCCAGTTTTTCGGCCCAGGTTGTACGAGGACGTGCGGCCATCATTTGTCCTAAGGCTTAACGGCACACGGAGTGTGCCTACCACTTTTGACAGTTCTTGATGCGCCAGTCCTTGGTAGTTTTAAGCCAGGAAGCTTGCACCCCGGGCCAGATACCATAAGCAGAACAGGTAGAAAAGGGCGCTGCCCCAGGTAAGCACCATCCAGCGATATAAATCAAGCTTAAAGACCAGGTGCAGTCCCAGGGCAATGGCCCCGGTTTCGAGCAGGAACAATACGAAACAGACGATCAACCGGTATTTCCTGATCAGCGTGCCGATGATCAAAAAGTCCGCGGTGTGGAGAATCAGGGTCGTGCCCAGAAAGATCACCGCCAGGCGGACGAGCAAATTGATCAGGGCGGGGTTTTGGAAATTGTCGAAATCAAAATCGCCGTAACGGGTATCGGTAAGCTTGTCGGGCGTGAGCTTGTGCATGCCGAACATGATTCCCAGCGCCGCGGCCACCTGCAGCGCGCCGATGCACACCAGCGTCACCAGCAAAACAAAAAGCCCGATCACGTCAAACGACGCCAAAACATGCATGGTTACGCCTCCAGGTCACGGTTTTTGTCCACGCCACGATTGCTGTTACAGGGTGATTATCACGCCGACCTCGTGGCGAGGCAATAGCTTTACCCAGTGGCGGGTTTCCCAAATGCCAACGGACCGCATAATATGTAGTTGGCGGGCGATGCCGCGCCCCAGCGCCTGTCGCCCTTCGGCGGCAAATCAAACACGGGTCTCCAAATAAGGAACAAATTTATGCCTACGCTCTCCGAACTCCAGCGCCATGCCATCGCCGGCGTGGCCCAAATCGTCGCCGGCCAGGGCGGGTTGCCCGCGGTGCAGGTGTACACGCCCCAGGCCGCGGGCACCGTGTACATGCAGGGGGCGCACGTGGCGGCGTGGAAGCCCGCCGGGTTTGATGAAGTGCTGTGGATGAGCCACAAGAGCATGTTTGAGGCGGGCAAGGCGATCCGCGGCGGGGTGCCGGTGTGTTTTCCGTGGTTTGGCCCGCGGCCGGACGCCCCGGTACACGGGGTGGCGCGTCTGATGACGTGGGAGCTGGAGTCCATCCGCCAGGAGGCCGGCGGTGTGACGGTGGTGTTGGCGCTGCGTGCGGATGACTTTTCGCGGAAATATTGGCCGCAGGAATTCCTGCTCCGCCAGCGCGTGACTTTCGGGGCGGAACTGACGATGGCCCTGGAATTGACCAACACGGGCACGGTGCCGCTGGCGGTGGATGAGGCGCTGCACACGTATTTTGCGGTGGGGGACGTGCGGCAGGCGCGCGTGAAGGGCCTCGCGGGCGTGCGCTACCTCGACAAAATGGACGGCGCGAAGGAAAAAACGCAGGCGGGCGACATCACCATCACCGGCGAAACCGATCGCGTCTACCTGGACACCAGCGGCCCGGTGACGATCGAAGACCCGGCCAAACGCCGGCGGATCACGATCGCCAAGGAGCATTCGCTGGCCACGGTGGTGTGGAATCCGTGGGTGGCCAAGGCCAAGGCGATGCCGGACTTCGGCGATGACGAATGGCCGGGGATGATCTGCGTGGAGACGTGCAACGTGGGGCGGCATGCCCTGAGCGTGGGGGCGGGGCAGACGCACCTCATGACGGCGCGGATTGCGGTGGCGGCGCTGTAACCGGCGCGGCGGGGCGGTTATGCCGGGCGGCCAGGCGCATCAGCAACCCGGCCAGACCCAGTTGGAAGACGAGGCCGACCCAGAGCACCGGCCCATCGGGGGAATTGCTCCATGCCCCCAGCAGCGAGCCCAGGGGGCTGAAGGTGCTGATGAGGGTGAAATCGCGGACGGCGATGTCCTGGTTGCTCCGCACAAAGAAATACCAGCGGATGATCTCGATCAGCAGCGGCACCAGCCAGAGGCCGGCCAGCAGGACAAGCATGATGATCGCCATCGACATGGGCGTCGCCCGGGCCCAGATGCGCAGGCCCGCATAAACCGTCACCACGTGTGCGGCCAGCACGAGGAAGGTCACCATCCAGGGCATGGCGTCGAACGGGGCGGTCAGGAGCACGATGGCCCCCGCCAGGACCATGCCCGCCAGCGCCAGCATCCGCTGGCCGGCCGCGACCCGATGGCGCGTTTCCCAAGTGGCCAGCGCATGGGCGGGAACGATGAGGAGCAAGGCGGCGACACACAGGGCGGCGACGATCTGGGCGTGTATGGAAGGCTGCTGGGGGAAATCCCGTCTGAAGATACTGGTCAGGCTTGGCCATATTTGAATGGCGAACACCGAAAGCATGCTCCAAACGGCCACCAGCGCCACTCCCATGGGCACATTGAACGTGGTGAGATACGCCCCGCGATAACGGCGGCAGGCCCCGATGAAGAAGAGCGCGCCCAACGCCGCCTGGGCAACCAGCGCGGTGGAGTATGCCGGATACATGGAGATTCCCCCCATCCGGCCCATGCCCCGGGCGAAAGTGAAGATCGTCTCGCCCAGGAAAGGCGCCGCCAGCAGGGACACACCCGGGAGCAGGCCCCAGCCGCGCAGCAACGTGCTGCCGCAACCGCTGAAGATGAAGACCAGGACCATCAGGGGCATGGCCTGGCGGAACATGAACGAGCCCATGGCGGCGAAGGTCCAGACGAACAAGGCGAAGGCCGCCAGCACGATCTGCGAAAGGACAAAGGCTTCAAACCCGACGTTGGCCAGCCCTACCAGGAGCGCCAGCACCATGACGTTCAACGCAATGACCGCCACGATATGAATGGTGGTGCCGAAGAGATAGCCCAGCAGGGCGCGGGCGGCGGAGATGGGCATCTGGCGGTGGGATTCGATCATGTTCGTCATGATGTCCGTGCGGATGCAACCGGCGACACGGACGGCCCCCATCATGACCAGCCCGAAGCCCTCGAGGACGAGCAGGAGCGTGGCCATGGCCATCACGGCCTGGGGAATATCCACCCGGGGCTGATTGTAAACCAACATGCCGATGACCAGTCCGATGATCGCCAGATATCCGCCGAGGAGGAACAGCAGACTCTTCAGCCCGCCGGCGATCTGGTAATGGGCCATGCCGATGGCGTGGTTGCGCGAGGAAAAGAGCATTCGTCCACCTGCCTGAAAACTATGACGCGACCATCAGGGAGCGTGTGATCGCCAACGGAGTCCCTGGATTCAACGCTTCCTGACGGTCGCGGCTCCGATCGTGGTTGCGCGAGGAAAACAACATCAATCCACCTGCCTGATTCCGGCCCGCAGATAGGCCTCTTCCAACCCCGCCGCGTGGACGCCAAAGCCGGCCACGGGCACGCCGGCGGCGACGAGTTGCTTGAGCAGCTCGGCGGCCTGGCGCTTGTCGGACCAGTATTCCAGTTCCACCTCCAGCCGCTCGATGCGGATCGGCTCCACACCGTCAAGCCCCTCCAGAATCCCCGCCAGGTCTGTCACCGGCTCGGCCAGTTGGACGGTGTAGCGGCAGCGGCCGTCGTCCACGCCGGCGGAGATTTCGCGGACGGTGCCGTACTTGATGAGGCTGCCGTGGGACATGATGGCGATGTGGGTGCAGTATTCCTCCATGTCCGAGAGGATGTGGGAGGAGACGATGAGCGTTTTGCCCTGGTCGCGCAGGTCCGCCAGGAGTTTGCGGAACTGCACGCGGCCGGCGGGGTCCAGGCCGGCGGCGGGTTCATCCAGAAGGATGATTTGGGGATTGGGCAGCAGGGTGCGGGCGATGCCCAGGCGTTGTTTCATGCCGCGCGAGAGGGTGCGGACGCGCTGGGCTATTTTGTCCTTCAGCCACACTTTTTCGAGCCAGAAGTCGATGGTGGGGCCGGTGTTCTCCGGCATGATGCCGTAGCCGGCGGCGATAAAGTTGAGGAACTGCCCGACGGTGAGGGCGTCATAGACCGGGGGGACGTCGGGGGTGAAGCCGATCATGCGGGCGGCCTGTTCATCGCCGGGCTTGACGGGCTCGCCGAGGATGCGGATGGCGCCGGCGGACATCATCTGGAGGGAGGCGATGGCGCGGAGGAGCGTGGTTTTGCCCGCGCCGTTGGGGCCGATGAGGCCCAACAGGCTGCCGGCGCGGAGTTGGAAGGTGGCCTGGCGCACAGCGGTGAAGTTGCCGAAGGTGACGGTGATGCCGTCGGCTTCGAGGAGGATGCTGCCCAGGGGTGGCGGCATCGGGGAGGTGTCCGCCACGGGTGGCACTGCGGTATCCGGAGGGGCTTCCATTCCTGAACCCTAAACGAAGCGGCTTCGCCGGTCAAAGCGAACTTGAATCTGGAGATTTCTGGAATCTGGAGAATTCTCCATTTCCGCATCCTGACATCGCGGCCCTCTGGACCTTACAATGCCCCCTTCACATCCGCATACCACAGGAGAAAATCAATGTCTCCAACAACCATTCTTCAACGACTGTACAACCTCTCCCCCCGCCGCACCGCCTGCATTTTTGCCTCCGCTCTTGCCGCCGCCATCCTCGTCGCCAGTTGCACCCTTCAAGCTCCGCCCACCCAGGCCACCATGCCGGCAGGCACCGCGCCCGCGCCGGCTTGGTATCTCGGTGCCGACATCTCCGCCCTCGCCGGCGGCCGCGGCGGTGGCGGCGCGGGGGGCTACCTCGACACCAACAACACTCCCGGTTCCGAAATCTCCATCATGTATGCCCATGGCTGGAACGCCTTCCGGCTCCGCGTCTTCCTCTCCCCGGTCCGCAGCGCGCCCAACAACACCCTCGAAAACACCATCACCCTCGCCAAGCAAATCAAGGCTGCGGGGGCCATGTTCATGCTCGACATCCACTACTCCGACACCTGGGCCGACCCCCAGCATCAGGAAACCCCCGTCGCCTGGCGCAATCTCACCGTCGAACAAGTCGAGCAGAAAGTCGAGGAGTACACCAAGGACGTCCTCACCCAACTCAAAGCCACCGGAGCCACGCCCGACATGGTCCAGGTCGGCAACGAAATCACCGGCGGCACCCTCTGGCCGCAGGGCCACGTCCAGGTTCCCCTCACGGACGTCAAAACCGGCGCGGGCGCCATCCAGCCCCTCCCCATTCCCTACGATGACCAAACCCAGTGGAGCAACTTCACCCGCTTCATCAAGGCCGGCACCCGCGGCGTCCGTGCCGTCACCCCCGGCGCCAAAATCATCATCCACATCGACTGCGGCGGCGATTGGGTCGTCACCAAATGGTTCTTCGACCACTTCACCGAAGCCGGCGTTGATTACGACATCATCGGCCAGTCCTTCTACCCCAACTACCATGGCACGCTCGCCATGATGCAGCAGAACCTCGCCGAAACCTTCAACCGCTACCACAAGCCGATCATCATCGCCGAAACCGGTTATCCGCAGTCCGGCGCCGCCAACGGCAAATACATGCAATGGCCCGGCACGCCCCAGGGCCAGCTCCAGTTCATGGCCGACCTCGTCAACACCGTCCAACGCGACCCCCACTCGATGGGCGTCTTCTACTGGGCTCCCGAAGGCCGCGGCCGCGGCAACGGCATGTGGACCACCACCGGCACCCCCGCGCCCTCCATCATGGTCCTCGACCACCTCAAAGACCTGACCACCCAACCCGCCAGCAAGATGCCCGAAGCCCCAGCCACCGCCACGCAGCCGAAATAGCCCGGCTCGCACATATCCCAGTGATAATCCCCACGCCGAATTTCGCAGGCAAGAACAATCCCGGCCGAACCCGGACTAATTCCTCGCCTAATTTGAACATTCAACTCCTATTAGATACAGTACATACAAGCGAGTCTTTTTTTTGCTCGCACCATGCGCGCCGCACTGCCATGCGGCACGCAGAAGGTTGAGGTATGACCGCGTTCCACTCCCTCGATCCTGGGCACACACCCCACGATGAGCCGGTATCCCCGGCTCCTTCCACTCCCTATCCACCTGTCAATTCCCCCATTGATGCCGACTTCTATCAGGCCGCCATTATTCACGCCGGCATACCCGTGATTCCCATGGATGTCGCCGGGCGCATCCTGGCGTGGAACGCCGCCGCCGTGCGGATGTTCGCCCGCACCGAATCCGAAGTCCTCGGCAAGCCCCTGGACATACTCATACCCGCCGAGTTTCGCCCCGCCGCGTCGCTGGCCTTCCAGCGCACACTCCAGCAGCGCTCGGTCAACGTCTACGAAATGACCATCATCCCCGAGGGGGGCAAAAATCCGCTCTACGTCGGGGTGACGCTTTCCTGCGTCATGGATGCCGCCGGCACGCTCAAGGGGGTCACGGCCTGGATGCGGGACATATCCACCCGCAAGGAACTCGAATCCCACCTTGACCGCACCCGCCACATGGCTTCCGTGGGCACCCTGGCCGCCGGCGTGGCCCACCACTTCAACAACATTGCCTGCGGCATGGGCACCATGGTTGAATTCGCCCTGGCCACCGAAGACCCCGGGGCCATGCTCAAGGCCCTGCGCATGGCCACCGAAGCGTGTACGCGCATCCGCTACATCACCCAGAGCCTCTTGGATTGCTCCGGCGAAACCGTCAACGCCAACGGCCATACCTCCGCCATCACCGAGCAGGATCTCTCCGACCTGACCGAGGAAATCCTCGGCTTTGCCGATGCCGTCGAACCCACGCTCAACCAGAAGGGCATCGCGCTGGATTTGGACTTGCAGGCCCGGCGGGTCACGGCGGTGCCGCGGATTCGGTTTGGGCAGGTGTTGCAGCATTTGCTGCGGAATGCCGAGGACGCCATTGAGGAGCGCGCCGCCGGCACGATCGGGGCGGAGAAGCGCATCACGCTGCGCACGCTGTCGCAGGGGGATCAGATCATGGTGCAGTTCGCCGACACCGGCTCGGGCATCAAGGTTGAAGACCTGCCGCTGATTTTCGATCCCTTCTTCACCAAAAAAGGCGTGCAGGGGGGCGGGAATTCCAACAATCCCGGCCTGGGCCTGACCTTGGTTCATTCGGTCATTGTGGAGATGGGCGGGCACGTTTGGGCGGATTCCCAGCCCGGCCAGGGCACCACGCTGCACATGCTGATCCCGGTTCACATGTAAAACCGTGGAAACCGAGGTTGATTCAACGGATTCCGCTTTACGAATCTTGACTATCGGCCCGAATTGATTAAGTATCCTTTAATATTTGCCGCCATTTTTTGGCAATCTACCCCCCTGAATGGGTTGTCTTAACGGAAAAGAAAGGTATCCTACGCAGTACCTTTCTTTTCTTTGCCCGCAATATTGCGCGCATTCGAACGTTCCTGTTGAGGTGCCCATGGACGCACAGGCCATTGCGGTCCTTTTGGCGCGGTGCCAATCCGGCGATCGTGCCGCCTGGGACAAGTTGGTCGATGCCTATTGGCAGCGGCTTTTTGGCTACGCGTTGCGGGCCACCAACAATCCGGAGCTCGCGCAGGACCTGGTGCAGGAAACTTTTCTTCGCATCGTCCAGCAATTGGGCTGCTATGATGATCAGGGCAAGTTCGAGGCCTGGCTCTTCCGCATCCTCGTCAACCTCGTCCGGGATCATGGTCGCAGCCACTCCCGGCACCCCACGCAGTCGACGGTCATCGAGGCCGACGGCGAACGGATCGAACTGACGGACGAATTGTCCGGAAAAGTGCCACCGCCCTTCGATCCGCTGCATATACAGGAAGCCGTGGACGCGATGCAGGCGGCCTTGAGAAAACTCCCCGAAGGGGATCGGCAGATACTCCTGCTGCGGCATTTTGCCGATATGCCCTTCAAGGACATCGCCCGGACGCTGAATTGTCCGATCGGCACGGTGCTTGCAAGGGCCCACAGGGCCTTGGGCAAACTCCGGGGCCTGATGGAGACTGAACATGAGATTCAACCTCAAACAAGCCTCGCTGCTCGACGCTTCCGGTGAACTCAGCCAGTCCGCGCGCCAAAAACTCCTCGCCCATGTCGCCCAGGACCCCGCGGCCTCCGCGGAATATCAGGCCGCCCAGGAGAACTACGCTCTGTTGGGGAATCTCCCCATCCCCGAGCCTTCTGCCGCCGAACGCCAGCACATTCCCGCCATAATCAAGCACACCCTCCATGCGGCGCTGCGGCAGCATGAGAAACGGGCGGGCCGGGTGCCATTGCTCATGCGCTATGCAGCCGGCGCCCTGACCCTGGCCACCTGCGTCGCGCTGTGCGCCACGCTTCTGGGTGTCAAGCACTCCCAGACCGCCCGCCAATGGGAACAGATCGCCGGCATCAACGCCGCCATTGACCGCGTCACGCTGCTGCCCGATTCGGCCACCGACCAGGCCTCCGGCGTGGCCGCGTCCCCGCAGAACGAAAACCCCGCGCTCTCCTATATGCATAACCGGGCCAGCAGCAACCTCCTGGGTTCTCTGGCGGTGCCCGAAGAACTCAAGGAATCCATGTCCAACGATCCCTCGGCACCGCCGGGATCGTTCTAAACGGATGAAGGAAGCGCATCGGAGTTTTTCAAAGCATGATGACTCAAACGCTCACCATTGGTAAACGACGGTTTGTCGTAGTGCCCGAACGGGATTTTCAGCGGCTTCAAAAACGAGCCGGGGAAGGCGCTGTTAGAACCGTGTTCGCCGAAGATGCCATGCGTGAACTCAAGGCCTACCAAAAAACCGGCAAGGCCGCGGACTGGAAAGACGTCAAGCGCAGGCTGGGCTTGTGATGGCATATACGATCAAACTCTCCGGCAAGGCCGAGCGCCAGCTTGAGGAGTTGCCGGAACACATCCGCAAACGCGTGGCCCGGGGCATGGACCTGCTCTCCCAAGATCCATTTCGTAGGCCCTCATGCCAGCTTGAGGGATATCCGGAACTTCGCCGCCTTCATGCCAGCAAGGATTATGTCATCGTGTATTCGGTGTTGACTCGGGAAGTTGTAGTGCTGGTCGTTCGTATAGCCCACCGGCGCGAGGTTTACCGCGGATTGTAGTTTTGGCCCCCGTCCCATCACGTCCCATCATACATCGCAACTCGTGCAGCTACCGCCAGTAGTCGCCTCGCGTTATTATCCCGCTGGTTCCGCAACCACTCAGGAGTCACTCATGGACCATGCCGCCCTCGCCGCCCGCGTCAAAGCCGTCGCCCTGCTCGAAGGGGATTTCACCCTGCGCTCGGGCAAAAAATCCAAATTTTATTTCGACAAATACCTCTTTGAAACCCAGCCCGACGTTCTGGAGGCCATGGGCGCGGAAATCGCCCGGCGCCTGCCCCCCGGCACGCAGCGCATCGCCGGCCCGGAACTGGGCGCCGTCGCGCTGGCCGCCGCGGCTTCGCTGGCCTCCCGCATCCCCTTTTTCATCGTCCGCAACGCCAAAAAAGACTACGGCACGAGCAAAACCATCGAAGGCCAACTCCGCGCCGGCGAATCCGTCGTCCTCGTCGAGGACATCGTCACCACCGGCGGGCAGGTGGTGGAAGCCATAAAAACCATCACGGCGGCCGGCGCCACCGTCACCAAGGTCATCGTCGCCCTCGACCGCCTTGAGGGCGGCAAGGAAAACATTCTTGCCGCCGCCCCCCACGTCGCCTATGAGCCGATTTTGACCAAGGCGGATATGGGGATGTGAAGGTTCGTCCGCCATGTCGCGATAGGTACGGGTTCAGCCGCCATGCCTGGGAAGGGGCGTAGGCGGGGCACGGTGCGCCTGTGCCTGCCCGTTCGTAGTCCCATGGGAAACATCCGCCCCCAGCGCACTTGCGTAGAAAAGAATAGTAAGATCAGGCCCGTTTGGGCCGATAATCCTTGGTACACTGTGTGATTTGGCGCACGGCCCGATACCGCCGTTTATGAGGTTATAAACATGTGTGGAATTGTCGCCTACGTCGGCAAAAAAAACGCCCAGTCCCTCCTCCTGGAAGGGCTCAAGCGCCTCGAATACCGCGGCTACGACTCGGCGGGCATCTGCATCGGCCATGAGGGGCAGCTCCATGTCCGCCGCACCGTCGGCCGCATCAGCGTCCTTGAAGCCGCCCTCGAAAACCCCGTCACGCGCATCCCCAACGGCCACATCGGCATGGCCCACACCCGCTGGGCCACCCACGGCGCGCCCACCGAAATCAACGCCCACCCCCACATGGATGACAAAAACCGCATCGCCCTGGTCCACAACGGCATCATCGAAAATTATGCCACCCTTAAGCAGTTCCTCATCGAAAAAGGCCACAAGTTCGCCAGCCAGACCGACACCGAAGTGCTTGCCGTCCTGATCGCCCACTTCTATCGCATCGGCCAGGGCAACGGCGCCGGCAGCGCGCTGGCCAAGGCCGTGCAGGCCGCGCTCCACGAAACCCGCGGCACCTACGGCATCGCCGTCATGTCCGCCGATGAACCCGACACCCTGGTCGTGGCGCGCCGCGGCAGCCCGCTCATCATCGGCATCGGCAGCGGCGAGTACATCGTCGCCTCCGATGCCGCCGCCATCGTCGAACACACCACGCAGGTCGTCTACCTCAATGACAGCGAAATGGCGGTGATCAAACCGGGCGCCTTCAAAACCATGACCATCGACGACGTGCCGGTGACGCCCGAAATCAAGGAAGCCGAGTTCAAACTCGAACAGATGGCCTTGGGCAAATACCGCTACTTCATGCTCAAGGAAATCAACGAGCAGCCGGCCGCCATCGAAGACTGCATGCGCGGCCGCATCGACCTGCTCGAAGGCCGCGTCGTCCTCGGCGGCCTGGCTAACTACGCCCGCGACCTGGTCCGCGCCCGCCGCATCATCATCACCGCCTGTGGCACCGCCTGGCATGCCGGCCTCGTCGGCGAGTACCTGATGGAGGATTTGGCGAAGATTCCCACCGAGGTGGAATACGCCTCCGAATTCCGCTACCGCAATCCCATCATCGAGGACGGCACCATCACCATCGCCATCAGCCAGTCCGGCGAAACCGCCGACACGCTGGCGGCCCTGCGCGAGGCCAAGGAGCGCGGGGCGCTGGCCCTGGGCATCGTCAATACGGTGGGCTCAACAATAGCCCGCGAGACCGATGCCGGCATCTACCTCCACGTCGGCCCGGAAATCGGCGTGGCCTCGACCAAGGCCTTCTCCGGCCAGGTGGTGGTGGAGACGCTGCTGGCGTTGTTCATCGCGCGGCGGAAATACATGAGCCAGCAGGTGCTCAATGAATTCCTCGCCGCGCTGTCGAAAATTCCCGACCAGGTGCGCCAGGTCCTCGAGCTAAGCGAACAAATCCGCACCGTCACCGAAATGTACACCAACCGCGAGAACTGGCTGTTCCTGGGCCGCGGCTACAACTACCCCGTCGCCCTGGAAGGCGCCCTCAAGCTCAAGGAGATTTCGTACATTCATGCCGAGGGGCTGCCGGCCGCCGAAATGAAGCACGGCCCGATTGCCCTGATCAACGCCGGCATGCCGGTGGTCTTCATCGCGCCCCGCGGCACCCAATACGAAAAAATCCTGGGCAATATCCAGGAGGTGAAGGCACGGGGTGGCAAGATCATCGCCGTGGCCAGCCAGGGCGACGCCCACATCCACACCGTCGCGGATCATGTGTTTGAGATTCCCGAGACGATTGAGCCGCTGCAGCCGCTGCTGACGGTGGTGCCGCTGCAATTGCTGGCCTATCACGCGGCGATCGCGCGGGGGTGCAACGTGGACAAGCCGCGGAATCTGGCCAAGAGCGTGACGGTGGAGTGATGGCGGAGTTGAGCAAGTCGCAGGTGGATAGGCTGGGGGAACGTTTGAGGGAAGGTTCGCACACGGAGAGCGATCTTCGGATGCTTGATGAATTCCGCGCTTCATTTGCTGGCCCGTACGAATCGGTGCTACAAACGATCCGTAATCGATCTCAGTTACCAACGGGGCGGATTGCCAAATCCACAATTTCGATTGTGGAGAAACTGCGTCGCATAAAAAATCTCCGGCTGAGCCGGATGCAGGATATTGCCGGGTGCCGAGTGGTCGTCGCGAATATTCTGGAGCAAGACCAATTGGTTGCCGCTCTACGAAATGACTTTCCAGTGGCGTCCGTTGTGGACCGCCGCGACAAGCCCAGCCATGGATACCGGGCCATTCATTTCATAGCCAAGGTATCAGGGAAGCACGTCGAGGTTCAGGTTCGTAGTTCACTCCAGCATCTTTGGGCGGAATTCTCAGAGAAAGCCTCCGATGTGCTTGATCCAAATATCAAGTATGGAGGTGGTCCCGAGTATTGGCGGAACATTCTTGTATCGGCAAGTGAATTGGTGAAGGCCGAAGAACTCTATGAAATTGCCCAACTTAAAAAAATAGTGGCCACAAAGGTGGTGATCCATACACATGAATATCTTAAGAAGGCCGTCACAGACTTGCTGAAACTAAACCCCACTGAAGAAGAAGTACCTGGAATACAATTGCGTGAACTTCGAGATCAAGTGAGGACCTCAGCTCATAGAATAAGTTCTGCTAAAATGGAAATTGAGTCCGATCGTGTCAAACTGGTACAGGAACGAGATAAGACCGCAAATCGACTGAAGGCGGCAATAGTCAAATTGGATCAGCTCAAGGAGAAAAAACAATGATCTTCCTGATCGAATACAACCGTAGCGAAGGAGTGCTTGTCACTCTTCGCACCTTCGACGATACGCAACGGCAAAATGCCAAGGAATTGCGGCTTGAACTTGAGCTTGATCTCAACCGCCGCGCTGTCGATCACGAAGTGGTTCTGCTTGAAGCTGATAGTGAAGCCGCATTGCGCCGAACACACAGACGCTATTTTGCCGATCTTCGCGAGTTGTTGAAAGCCGCCGGTGGCATATGACAAGTACGCCGAAACTACCCCCCGCCCGCTACCAGTTCCTGCTCAATCCCCATGCCGAACTCCGGCTCAGCCGGTGTCCCACCTGCAAAAAGATGAGCTACCCGCGCAAGTTCGCGTTCTTCATCGACGTCCAGGGCTGGGGCCCCATGGTGCAGGGCAAAACCTGCCAGTATTGTCCCCGTTGCGAAATGATCCTGTGCCACCAGCTCGATCTGGAGACGGAACTGGCCCTATCCTTCGCCAAAATCGCCCCCCACCTGATAGGCCGTGATTACTTCGTGGCGGGTGTCGTGGATTTGAAAGTGTTCAAAGCCCAACTGAAGACGCCAACGCCGACTGCCGAGCCGCTCAAACACTTCACGCCGTTCAAGACACAGATGAACTTGGACTACGATCCGGGGGGCTGGAGCCGTGTCGATGCCCCACCACGGATTATTACAGCCGCCCAGGCGCGCGAACGCCTCTCAACGCCGTGGAAAAAAAGAGGGTGAAAAGAAACGCGACGAGTTCATGTCACACCAAACGCGAACCCTTGTGCCGCCGCGCGAGTTTATCCACCACGCTCAAATACTCCCCAATCGCAGTCTGAATATTCTCCACCGCCTCCGCTTCGGTATCCCCCTGCGAAGCACACCCCGGCAACCCCGGCACCCAGATGGCGTATCCTTCCGACGATTTCTTGATTACCACGCGGTATTTCATGGGGGCGGGGCAGTTTGGTTCGATGTTTTTCATGACGAGTCATCATACGCAATCATCCCGGCGGCCTCAATCATGGGCTCCTTTTCTCCTTTTCCCGCCGTGATTCATTCCCATCCCACTCCCTGCTACAATATCCCCTCCCACGAAACGCCGCCATGCGGCCCTCGTCTTCCGTGTCTCCGCGGTGCCAACCGCCTCGCATAAGGATCCGTCCATGATCTCCGATACCATCAAAAAAGGCGCCATCCGCGCACCCCACCGCTCCCTCCTCCGCGCCACCGGCGTCATCCAGAATGATGCCGACTGGGACAAGCCCTTTATCGCCGTCTGCAACTCCTTCGTGCAGATCATCCCCGGCCACGCCCACCTGGATGTGGTGGGGGTGAAAGTCCGCAAGGCCATCCGTGCCGCCGGCGGTGTGCCCTTCGAATTCAACACCATCGGCGTGGATGACGGCATCGCCATGGGCCACACCGGCATGAAGTATTCGCTGGCCTCCCGCGAACTGATCGCCGACTGCGTCGAAACCATGCTCCGCGCCCACTGTTTTGATGGCATGGTGTGCATACCGAACTGCGACAAAATCGTGCCGGGCATGATGATGGCCGCCGCGCGCGTCAACGTTCCCGCCGTTTTCGTCTCCGGCGGGCCCATGCGTGCCGGCAAAGACCCCACCACCGGCAAGGCCATCGACCTGGCCACGGTCTTTGAAGCCGTCGGCGCCCAGTCCGCCGGCAAGATCACACTGGGGCAGCTCAAGGAAATCGAAGAATCCGCCTGCCCCACCTGCGGCAGTTGCTCCGGCATGTTCACGGCGAATTCGATGAATTGTTTGTGCGAGGCCCTGGGGCTGGCGCTGCCGGGGAACGGGTCGATTCTGGCCGTCGATGACGCCCGCGACCGCCTCTTTGAGGCGGCGGGGCAGGCGATCATGGAACTGATCCGGCGGAATATACGGCCGTCCGACATCCTCACGCGGAAGGCGTTTGAAAACGCCATCGCCCTCGACATGGCGATGGGCGGCTCGACCAACACGATCCTGCATACGCTGGCGGTGGCCATTGAGGCGGGGATCGACTTCACGATGGGTGATTTGAACGGCATCGCCGAGCGCGTGCCGCACATCTGCAAGGTCGCGCCCTCCGGCAAGCACCACATGGAGGATGTGGACCGGGCCGGGGGCATCTCGGCGATCCTGAAGACCATCGCCGGAAAGCCCGGCTGCCTGCACCTGGGCGAGATGACGGTCACCGGCAAGACGCTGGGCGAGAACATCGCGGAGGCCCAGGTGAAGGATGCCGACGTGATTCGGCCGCTGGACAACGCGTACTCGCAAAGGGGCGGCTTGGCGGTGCTGTTTGGCAACCTCGCCCCCAAAGGCGCGGTCATCAAGGCCGCCGGCGTCACCCCCAACATGATGAAGTTCACCGGCCCCGCCGTCATCTTTGAATCCCAGGAATCCGCCTACGAAGGCATCCTCACCGGCAAGGTCAAGGCCGGCGATGTCGTGGTCATCCGCTATGAAGGCCCGCGCGGCGGGCCGGGCATGCAGGAAATGCTCGCCCCCACCTCCGCGATCGCCGGGCAGGGGTTGGGTGAAGCGGTGGCCCTCATCACGGACGGGCGCTTCAGCGGCGCCACCAAGGGCGGCAGCATCGGCCACGTCTCCCCCGAAGCCGCCGCCGGCGGCCCCATCGCGCTGGTGCAGGAAGGCGACCTGATCGAAATCGACATCCCCGGGCGCAAACTGCATCTGCACGTGAGCGATGCCGAAATGGGAGTGCGGCGGGCGGGTTGGAAGCCGCATCCGCCGAAGATCACGTATGGATATCTGGCGCGGTATGCGTCGCAGGTGACGAGCGCGGACACCGGCGCGGTGCTGCGGAAGCCGGAGTTGTAAGCAAGTCCAATTCCTTCTGCGCTACAGAACCTGCTTGGTACACAAAATAGTGGCACCGCCGATGGAAGGCGGTGCCACTTGTGTATGACGCCATATGTCGCAGTGTTCCTTATGGCTGCTGGGGCGCCGGTGCCGGCGCCGGGGGGGCCGGCGGCATCGGGGGCGCGGCCTGGGGTGCCGGTGCCGGTGCGTGTGCCGGTGCCGGGGCGTGTACCGGTGCGGGTCGGGGATTTTCCTCGCGCATGGCCTGCTTGCGGGAAAGCTTGATGCGGCCCTGGTCGTCGATGGCGATCACCTTCACGCGCACCGACTGGCCCATCTTGACTTCCTCGCCCACCGTCTTGAGATACCGGTCGGCCAGCTCGGAGATGTGGCACAGGCCGTCCTGTCCGGGGATGACTTCGATGAAGGCCCCGAAATCCTTGATGGACGTGACCTTGCCGTTGTAAATCTTGCCAATCTTGACGTCTTCGGAGAGCCGTTCGATTTCCTCGCGGGCCTTCTCGGCGGCTTCCATGCCGATGGCGGCGATGAAGACCGTGCCGTCGTCCTCGATGTCGATCTTGGCGCCGGTGCGTTCGACGATGGCCTTGATCATCTTGCCGCCCGGTCCGATGATCTTGCCGATCTTCTCGGGGTTGATGTGCATGGTGAGGAGCCGCGGGGCGTGGGGTGAAATCTGCGGGCGGTGCGTGGCTATAACCTTGGCCATTTCGCCAAGGATGAAGAGCCGGGCCTCTTTGGCGCGGGCGAAGGTTTGCTCGATGATGTCGAAGTGGAGGCCGTGGATTTTGAGGTCCAACTGGATGCCGGTGATGCCCTCGGTGGTGCCGGAGACCTTGAAGTCCATGTCGCCGTAGTGGTCTTCCTCGCCGAGGATGTCGGTGAGGAGTTCGGTGCGGCCGTCTTCGGCAACCAGGCCGATCGAGATGCCCGCGACGGGGCGGATGATGGGGACGCCCGCGTCCAGGAGAGCCAGCGTGCCCGAGCAGACGGAGGCCATCGAGGAACTGCCGTTGGATTCCAGCACGTCGCAGACGAGGCGCACCACATAGGGGAACACGTCCGGCGTCGGCAGCACCGCTTCCAGCGACCGCTCGGCCAGCGCCCCGTGACCGATTTCGCGCCGGCCCGGGCCCATGATGCGCTTGACTTCGCCCGTCGAGAACGGCGGGAAGTTGTAGTGCAGCATGAACTTCTTGGAGTATTCATCGCCCAGGCCGTCCACGATCTGCTCATCCTCGCCGGTGCCCAGGGTGGCCGTGGTGAGCACCTGCGTTTCGCCGCGCTGGAACAATGCCGAGCCGTGCGTCCGCGGCAGCAGCGAAACCGCCCCCATGATGGGGCGAATGGTCCTGGTGTCGCGGCCGTCGGGCCGCTTGCCGGAAAGAATCATCCCGCGGATCATTTTTTCCTCGATCATCGAGATGGCCAGGGCCACATGGAAGGGGTCGTTGATCGGCTTCTGCGTTTTGGCGTCCACGGCCAGGAACTCAGCCTTGATCTTCTCCTTGACGGCGTCCACGGCATCGTGACGCTCCTGCTTCTTGGCGATGTGCTTGGAGGCGAGAATTTCGCTGCCGAACTTCTTGCTGATGGCCGCGACCAGTGCGTCCGTGGGCTTGTTGAGCTTGCCGAACTTGGGCTTGCCGACCTGCTGCTGCATCTCGCGGATGGCCCCGGTGATCTCGCGGATGGCCGAATGGCCGAGCTTGATGGCCTCCAGCACCACGGCTTCGGGCAGTTCCCGCGCCCCCACTTCGATCATGTTGACGGCATCTTCGGTCCCCGAGAGCAGCAGATCCAGATCCGACACGTCCAGGTCGGCGGTGGCGGGCATGACCTTGAACTGGCCGTTGACCCGGGCCACGCGCACCGCGCCGATGGGGCCTTCAAAGGGAACCGACGAGATCGCCAATGCCGCCGAGGCGCCGATCATGGACAGCACGTCCGGATCATTCTGGCCGTCGGCCGAGAGCACCAATATCTGGATGAGCACTTCGTCAAAGTAGCCGAAGGGAAACAGCGGGCGGATGGGGCGGTCGATCATGCGGGCGGTGAGGGTTTCCTTGGTGGTGGGGCGGCCTTCGCGCTTGATGAATCCGCCGGGGAACTTGCCCGCGGCGGAAGTGCGTTCGCGGTAATCCACGGTGAGGGGGAAGAAGTCCGTGCCTGGGCGCGGGTCGGTGGAGACGACGCAGGCCAGGATGACGGTCTCGCCATAAGTGACGAGCACGGCCCCGTCGGCCTGCTTGGCCAGGAGGCCGGTTTCGAGCTTGAGGGTTTTGCCGCCGATGTTACGGGTGATGGTGACGACTGACATGGGATTTCCTTTTCTTAACAAACCAACCGATACATATTTCAGCCTGCCGACAACGGAAAGCGTGAACGAGAATACAGAATACAGAAGCAAGAAGTCAGGAGGTTCGCGAAACAATTCTTCTTGCTTCTTGCTCCTTGCTTCTTGCTTCCGCAATTACTTACGCAGACCCAGCTTGTTGATGATTTTCTGATAGCGCTCGCGGTCGGTGTGGGTGAGGTACTTCAGCAGGCTGTTGCGCTTGCCGACCATCCGCAGCAGGCCGCGCCGCGAGGAGAAATCCTTGTCGTGCGTCTTGAGGTGCCCGGCCAGTTCGGCGATGCGCTCCGTGAGCAGCGCGATCTGCACCTCCGGCGAGCCGGTGTCTTTTTCGTGCGTGCGGTTGGACTCAATGACGACTTTTTTCTTTTCGACGGCAATCATGAAGGGTTTTCCTCTCGGAAAATGGTACAGGCTTGCGCCAGCCGCGACAGAGCGGCCGGCAGGAGCCTAGTGGCATTTTGGAAGGCGTATTGTAGGCCACGCGGGGAGGGAGGGCAAGGCCGGGGGCGGAGAAATGGAATCTGGGAATCTGGAGCCGGCCAACAAAATCGCCACGATCTGGGGCCGGCCATCCAGGCGCCCAATTGACATGTCAAGTCAACCTGCCTTGGAAACCGGCGGCGAAGGTGGAGAAGTCAGCCGGTCAATCTTCTCTTCCAGGGACTTTAGGCGGCTGGCCAGCTCCACATGCCGGCGATGCCGCGCATAAATGGCGGCACCCAGCAGGCAGAAGAATGTGCCCAGAAGAATCAGAAAAACCAGCGCCCTGAGCAGTGGGTGCGGATGATTGAACAGCGCAAGCAGGACATGCATGGAAAATCCTCCGGTCAACGGATGTCGCGTCTGTTTGATTATAGAAGTTCCGGCCGCGTTCTCAAGGCCATGAAGTGCCTCGTCGGAATGAATAAAGGTCGGTGAAGTGACCGCATCCGTGCGTGACAGGCCGTGTCGCACTGCCGGCGGCGCAGGGGCGGCGGGCCGGCCTCTCACCGGCGGCGGCGGGGCAACAACAGCCCCAAGGCGACCGCCAGAAAAGTCAGCGAAGCCGGTTCCGGTGCGGAGAAATACGCTTCCAGGGTCTGACCGGCAACCGCCTGGCCCAGGGCGTTCATGTGGATGGAATCGCGCTGCAAAATGCCATATGGCACCGTGCCGGGAAGCTGCAAGGTGACATCGCCCCAGCTCGCCCGCGTGTCCAGGAACCCCACGCCTTTTTCGGCCGCCATGACCCGCCAGTTCCTCCCGGTACGCCACGGTGTTCGAGTCGGAACCGGTGGTGGTCGCCGTGCCCAGCTCGAACGCCCAGTCGGACAGCAACCGCGCGTCGCCGGCATGATGCGGGTTGTCGCCGGCGGCCCCGGTGGTCAGTAGTATCTCCGCGTTGCTGCCGGCCTTGATCTGGTCAATGACGCCGCGGAAATCCTCCGACGAATGCGTGCTGATTCCCCCGAGGATGACCAGGTCGGGCTGATAGTCCAGCACCCACGATTTGATCCGCGGGACGCCGTCGGTTTCGGTTTGGGCGTACCAGTCCATGCCCCCGCCGCCGCGGGTGGAGACGGTCAGTTGAATTTGCGCACCCGGGTAGTGGTTCTCCACGTATAGATCCCATGCGGATGTCCACGTGTCGGCGACGATGCTGTCGCCCAGCATCACCACCCGCAACGGCCGCCCCGTCTGCAAGGCGTTGAAGGTGTTGGGCAGGCGGTTCTGCGTGGCGGACGCCTGATTGAGGTGAATGGCGACGCCCAGGTCCGCGACGTTGGCGTGCTTGACGGCGGCAAACTCGACGGAGTTCGAGGTTTCCACCTTCATATCATCCATGTACACAGTGCCATTGGACCATAGGCCGAAATTATCCCCGGCGATGGTCCGGATAAAATCAACGCGCTGGGTCCAGTCGGGGGAATATGGAATCATCACGCCCGCTTGTGTGCTGGCGGGGCCAGCTTTGGTCCAATAAGTGAACTTCAGCACGCTGTCGCCGGAACTGGGCAGATTGGCCACGTAAAAGCGGGGGTTTTGATACCAGACAATGTTGGGGTCGGCGGCGGGGAGCTTGATGGAATGGGTGCCAGAGTGCGCTTCTTCGGTGGACCAGGTGGATAAATAAGGGGTGAGATCGCCCGGGTAGGTCTCATAATCTGAGGAAAATACCGTGGCGGCGGAAAGAGGGGAGGTCAAGACGCAGGGTGCCAATAAAAACAGAGTTCGTAGGGCAGTGACTTTGTGCAAAGCCATAAGAAATTCTCCAAGTATGTTGTTAAAAAGCAGACCACTTCTTGTCCGCAGTCATGCGCATGCGTGGGACGTTGACATTACTGACAAAAATACTGTCGTAAAAAACTATACTTAAACAAACTACCCCAATCTCCACAATAGTCAAGGCGGTTTTGATTTTTTATCATACCTGGGTATGGGGTAATGCCACAGCAACACGGCTTTCGTGTATGCGGCGTAATCCGCTCGGGCAATGTGCAAATTTGCGAATATATGCCTTTGTTTTGTAATTTCTGGTATTCCCAAAATTCCGGGAACTTTTTCCCCGCTCGCACGTCCAATCTATTGGATATCGGCTCTGGAATAGGGAGTATACGTATGTGGAATCGTCGTGATGCAGTCGTTCTGGCCACCGCCGCCGCGGCCACCTTTGGCCTCACCGTGGCGGCCTTCTGGCCGCGCACCGTCCATGCCGTGGATGAAAAACCCGCGCCCACCACCGAGGTCAAGGTGCCCACGCTCGACCTCCAGGGCGTCCAGGTGACCGCCGCACTGGACGCCAAGCTGGAACACACCGTCATTTTCACGGTGTACAACACCACCCAAACGGCGACCACGGCACAATTCGCGGCGGCGGCGATGGTGCAGGAACCCTCCAGTGCCATGTCGCGCATCGGCCCCATGAGCCGGCAGGTCTGGAATCAGGATTATGCCCTGGATTTGCAGCCCGGTGAGACCAAGACGGTTTCCGTGGAGCTACCGGCGGAGGCCTTTGCGTCGCAGTCCACAGCGCAGGTCCAGTCCAATGACACCGTCAACAACAACGTCAATGGGCAGGCCCAAAACAGCTTCATGCGCATGGTGCCCGGCAGCGGCTACCTGACACTCATCAATAAAGGAACACCAAACCATGAGGTACTTTGGGCGCTGACGCTGTGGTCCGGGGCGGCCAACAACCCCGCTGCGGAACAGGTGAGCAAAGCCCCGCCCGTGGCCCCGGACTCACGCACTGCGGTGGCCCAGGCTAATCCATGAAATGGAGCCCCCCCGCAGTCCTGGGAGTCGGCATCGGCCTGGCCGCGGCACTCCTCGTGCTGGGCTATGCCTCCATGCAGCGCCCCGCCCGCCCCGGCAGCCCCATGCTCGCCGATCAGGGCGGCCCCATCCGCGCCGTCGTGATGCAATATGCCCGCGGCTCGGATTTCGTCGCCCCCGTCTACCGCCAATACCTGCACTACCAATCGGCCGGCCTCACCGTCTACCTGGCCTGCCCGGCGGAGGCGGATTACCAGGAAATCGTGGCCCTCATCGGCCCCGTGCAATGCCGCCTCGTGCCCGTCTACACCGGCCACGACCAGACCGCCTGGTCGCGCGACCGTTGGGTGGCTTTTTCACAAGATAACCCCCAGCGCCCCGTGACGCTGCTGTCGCCCAAGGGCGAGATGGGCGCGGAGAACTGGCCCCCCCGCGCCGGCGACGCCCGCATCGGCGAAGACCTGGCCCGTGCGATGCCGGCGGAGTTCACCGCCCGCCGCAGCGGCCTGTTCTTCGACGGCGGCGATTTTCTGGCCGACGGTTCCTGCGTCTTCGTCACCCGCGCCCTCCTGGAACGCAACCTTCAGCACACCGTCACCACCCGCCAAAACCTCCTCCAGGCCCTCGCCCACGATCTCAACCTCACCCCCGTCCTTTTGGATGACGGCCCGCCCCATCATGCCGGCATGTTCATGATGTCCGCCGGCCCCGACCCCGCCGCCCCCCCCGCCCCCGCCGCCCCCCCCGACCCCGCTCGCCGCGTCATGCTCGTCGCCGACCCCTCCCTAGCCCAGCCCCTGTATGCGGCCAGCGCGGAAACCGATGCGGCCTTCACCGGCGGGCCGGACTTCACCCCGGAAACCCAGCGCCACTATGATGCCGTCGCCGAGGCCTGCCGTACCAACGGCTACCGCGTGGTGCGCATCCCCGTGGTGCCCGCGGCGGCGGGGAAAATGTATTTGACATATGTGAATGTGATTCTGGATCGCACGCCAAGCGGCAAGCCCGTGGTCTACATGTCCACCTACGCCGGCCAGGACAAACTCAATGCCGCCGGCGCGGCCGTCTGGTCGTCCCTGGGCTACGAAGTCCGCCCCATCGACTGCACCACCGTCTGGCAAAAGGGCGGCACGCTCCATTGCCTGGTCAACGTCTTTCGCCGCGGGGTGTGACGCGGCCCACTGCCGCGCGCTCAACCCCGCCCATTCTGGCGGCGCGCGCCGCGCCGCAGCAGCGCCAGCGCGCCCAGTGCCACTAGCCCCAGGCTCCCCGCCTCCGGCAGCGCCGTCACGTTGACATTGTCGGCCAGGAAAATCACGCCGTAGTCCCCGCCCGTCGGCGGCGGCGACAGGTAATGCACGACCACCTTGTCGAACCCCGCCGGATTGCCGTACCACAGTGTCGCCGACGGCCACGTGCCCGGAGGGTCGGCCACTTGGATGTTGGAGCCCACCAGGGAACTTCCCATGTACGCGGTCGCACGCATGGTCGCGGATGAATCGCAGGCCAGTTCCTGGGGCGCGTAAAGCACCGAAAAATAGCTGATGGGGGTGGAGAACGTAATCGTCAAATCCGTCGCCGTGTTCCCGGGCGCCAGGCACAATCCAGTAAACCCGGCCGGCGTAACTCCTGATACGGTTGGCAGTTGCACCGAATAGTCCCCGGTGAAATGTGCCGTGATTCCGTCGGTAATCTGGTGAATCGGCAACGGCGTGTGTTCCCCAGCGGCGTTGAAATCGATCAGCGACGCCCGTGCCACCAGACTCAAGCATGAAACGATCACCCCCGCCAACAGTACGCGCCCCATCATCGTGAACCTCACTTTCATGTGTCCGATCGAAAAACTTCAAATCGCCGACTCACCTGCTGAAGCAGAGAACGTGTTTAAGTTGAGGGTATGCACGATAAAAAGATATTCAATACCAAAATTGCTGAAATTGGGGAGCAGATAGACATTAAGGGGTCATAGCAGGAACGCGCCCCGAATTCAGACGTTATTATGAAATAAGTGCCAATACTGTCGCTTTAGATGCATTATGACGATATAATTGCCAGAAGAGGCACTTATGGCAAGACAATATGAGACAACAGACAGGCAGGTTCTTGCCGAACTGGGCGCTCGCCTTGCCCGGCATCGGCTCAATCGCAACCTGACCCAGGACCAGCTCTCCCGGCAGGCTGGCATGTCGAAGAGAACCGTCGTGCGCTTGGAAAGTGGTGCGTCCAGCCAGTTGACCAATCTCATTCGCATCCTGCGCGCGTTGGACCTTCTGGGGAATGGGGATGCCCTGGTATCGGCTCCGCTGGCTAGCCCGATCCAGGCGTTAAAGTCCAAGGCCCGCGAACGCCGCCGCGCCTCGCCTGCGAGCGGGAAGCCCAAACCCGGTTCGGCGTGGACCTGGGGTGATGACCAGCCCGCGGGCGGGGGTGAACCGTGAGCACCGTCGCGGAGGTTCGGATGTGGGGACGGCAGAGCGTTCCTAACTGATGGACCAGCGGGGACACTGGTCGCTCGCGCCCGCGTTTGATGTGATGTATGCGTATAATCCGTCGGGTGCGTGGACCGCGAGGCACCAGATGAGTCTGGCCGGCAAACGCGACGGCTTCACCTTCGACGATATTGAAGCGGTTGCCCAGACCGCCTCGATGAAGCGGGGCCATGCCGAGGCCATCACCCGCGAGGTGACCGCGGCGGTCGGCCGGTGGCGCGAGTTCGGTGAACTCGCAGGCGTGCCGCGTGAACAGATCGAGAAGATCGGCCATACCCATCGACTCGATTTGCTGCCCGGGTGAGTAACACAGGTTCGGGCCGGCACAAGGCGCGGACTCATGATTGATGATGGGTTGTTTGCTCGTTATCGTGACGAAAATTGCCCGCGGCGGTCGTGGGCGTCAGGTCAACTGGGAAAGGTCGTTTTTCATGGCGACATCGCAAAATAATCCTCCGAGGAAGCCGTGTTTTATTGGTTTTGCATTCCATTTTTCGAGCCCAGAACTCAAATTTGATTTTTTTGGATCGCCGTATGAGATCGTGCAGCAGATGAAGCAGGCGAACATCGATCCGATGTATGCAGCAAACCACCCTGCGGTTGAAATCCGTGCAAACCTAGTGCATAAGGATGGGCGGATTGGAAAATTTTCTGGCGGACCCAACGCGCCCGGACTGATGCAGTTGTTGGACACCACGGGCGAAAAAAAATGGGATGCCGCCAGGCAGGTGCTCGACGAATATCCGACGTTGCTGACCAATAGAGATAAGACCGCATCCGTTCCGCTTTGCATTAATGCCGCACTGGGGCAACTGGAAACGGTGGAATTTCTGATCGCAAACGGCGCTCCGGTAAATGGTGCCGGAGATCTCGGCATGGCGCCGCTTCACTGGGCTGCAGTTCATAACCAGCCGGCGATTGCGAAGGTTTTAATGGATGCAGGCGCTGATCGGTCGCTGCAAAATTGGTTTTTTCTGACGCCGGCAAACCTCGCCCACGCCAACTGTCATATCGAGGTGCTCCAATTGCTGGCCCCAGGGAACACCGATGCTTCAAAGGTAAGGACAGAGGAAATACTACACGCGATGGGATGTCTTCCGAACGAGTAGCCACGAGGTGACTGGATTGTAACCGTTCCTATTTTGGGTCGAGGTTGGGAAGGGGTCACTTGACTACCCACAGGGGAAGGCGGCGGCGAGTGGCTTCATGGGCTGTTAAGAGCAGTTGTGCGTAAGTCTGCACGTCCATGTCTTGGTCGATGATTTTATCATCCTCCAAGTACCTTGCAGCCAAGGCCCTGAGGCCATTGTCGTCAAGGGGAAGGCCTACGGCTTGTCCGAAGCATTCGAGTTCCTTCACTAATTCGGGAAGACTTGCAAGGTCAAGAGGCGTATTCTGCCCATCAAAGGAAAACGACCCAGTTTCCGTGGCGACCGGAACATAAACCCCCTGCCAAGCCTCCATCGACACCAAATGCTTCGGTGGGTGACTCTTCAATACAGCTTGGGCTCGCTCTTGCAACGCGCGCCAACCCGACCAAGCAACTTCATCGGAGTAGTATGGTACTTCCTCTGATTTCACCGGAAAAGCTGACGAGAAATGGCGATCGAGTGTCTTCGCCACAACGTCAGCAAATGGTTCGACAAACGCATCGCGTGGACAACCGGCGGTAAAAATAAGGCCCATCAGAATCTCCACATAAACCGACGTGAATTTGCCGCACATCATAACCCTCGCTCCCACAACGAGAAAGCCCTTCGGTTTCCGCCGAAGGGCCTTCATTTGAAGATCAATGGATTGGAACCGTTCCTACCTATTTAGGATCGAGATTGGGGAGGGGTTGTTCGACGCGGCCGGTGGCTTCGAGGGCTTCTTTGAGGGCGGTGATGCGTTCGGGGGAGCCGGAGAAGATTTCGCCGGGCCAGGCGTAGTGGTGGAGGATGTTATTGAAGATACGGGCTTCCTCGTAGCTATTGACGTATTTGCCGGCGATGTACTGGAGGCGGAGGTTGCGGTCGGTGTTGATGAGTTCTTTGGTGCCGGCGGTCCACTGGGTCATGCGGGGCGCGGTGCCGGCGTAGGTGGCGAGAATTGTCGCCGGTTTGAACCGATCTGTAAACTTCGATGGCCCCTGCAGTTGCGGAGGCAATCAATTGTGATCAGTCGGGGTGACAGAATATAAACTTCCCTTGCACCCAAACCCTCCACTCACCCCTGCACGCTCAGCGTCGCCAGCGCCGGCGGGCGCACCGCGAACGCCGGATAGCCCCGCCGCGCCGGTGCCCGGGCCGCCGGCACCTTCACCGTAGCCACGCTCGCCTCCGTCGCCGCCGCGGCACTGACCGCCTCCGCATTGGCCGCCACCGTCGCGCCGGCTTCCCCGGCGCGCTCCTTGGTCAGCTTCTCCATCAACAGCACCCACGTCTCCCGTTGGTGCCGCATGATTTCCAGGGCGTCATCCACCAATTGCGGGTTCTTCGTCAGGTTGGCGTCCACGAGCCGGCGGTAGATGAAGTTGTAGAGTGCCGCCAGCTTCCCGCACAGGTCGGGATTGACTTCGTGCTTCAGGTTGGTCGTCAGTTCCGTGATGATCCGCTGGCTGCGCACCAGGGCTTTATAGCTGCCTTCAATGTCCTTTTTGACAATCGCCTCTTTCCCCTGCTCGGCAAAACGGATCGCCCCGTCCCACAGCATCAGCGTCAGCATCTCCGGCGAGGCGGTCATCACCTTGGTCTTGAGGTATTCCTGGGTCGGTGCCGCCATGCCTGCATGTCCTTAACAAACTCAGTTGGACCCTAGTGTTATCGGGCAAACCCCGGCCCTGGGTTTAGTTCGCACTGCCTCATTTAGGGGAGCCGCGTCCGGATTTACTTCTTGGTCGCCGCGGACTGTGCCGCCGTGAAGCTCGACAGGGCATTGCCCTGGCTCTGGAGTTGGGAAATCGTCACTTCCAGGTTCGCAAACTGCATGATCAACCGGTTCTTTTTGGCGAGCACCAGCTCCGCCAGGGCCGTCTGCCGGTCCTTTAACTGCGTTTCCTGGGACAGAATCGAATTGGAGGCGTCAAACAACATCCCCGTCTGGGCGTTGGTGAACCGGTCCAGCAGGTCGCTCAGGCTCGCCCCGACACCCTTCACCGCCGCCACGGGAACCTGGAATTGCAGGGAGTTGCTCAGCGCGCCGCTGGCGAAGGTGCCCTTGATGTTGAGGAACGCCGCGGCGGTGCCGCCGCCGACTTCCGCGACCGCGGCGTCGCCGGTGCCGCCCGCCTGGGTCAGCGTCAGTCCGTCGCCGGTGGCGTTGATGCCCGCGGCAACCTTGCCGTCGGTGTGGTTGTTGATGGCGGCGATAATATCGGAGATGGTTTTGGCGGCGGTCAGGTCGATGTCGTGGGCCGTGCCGAAGCCGTCGGTAATGCTGATGTGGCCGCCGGGGAAGGTGGTGCTGCCGTTGAGGCTCGAAAGGGTCGTCGTGGGGGATATAAGCTGGGGTCCGCCGGCGACGGCCTTGGTGTTGGTGGTGAAGAGCGCCCGCACATCCGTGGGATTGGCCGCCAAGGCCTGGGTGAACGTGTCGGTGTTCAGCGCCAGCGTGCCATCCAGGCCGACGGTGATGCCCACGGTGGCCAGCGTGCGGTACGAGCCGGCATTGGAATAGCTTTGCGTGATGAACTGCCCGAGGGCGTTTTCCACCTGCTGGATAGAGGAGTTGCCGAAGAGCACGCCGTTGTTGGTCGCATTCGAGCTGTCGTAGTTGGTGACCGTGGCGATGTTATCGATCACCTTGTTGTAGCTGTCCACGAATTTCTGCACCGCGTCGGTGATCTTGCCGGTGTCGCTGGTGACCGCCACCGATGTGGTGCCCACGCCCGTCAGGTTGAGCGTCAGCCCCGGCACCAGGTTCGAGAAGGTGTTGGTCGCGTTGGTCGCCAGCAGGCCGCCGGTGCCGTTGGCGTTGCCGCCGTAGACGATGGCCGCGTCCTGGCCATCCACCAGCGTGATGTTGGAGAGCCCCGCCCCGCCGCCGTTGAAGACCACGCGCCCGGCGACGCCGGAATTCCGGCTCGAAAGGTTCAACCGGTACGGCGTGGCGCCGCTGCCGTCGTTGATGATGGAGGCGGACACGCCGGCGTTGGCGTTGTTGATCTTGGTGGAGATGTTGGCCAGGGTGTCGGTGGTGGCGATGGCGATGGTCTTTTGGAAGCTGCCGTTGAGCGTGTTGTCCTTGAGCGTGCCGGCGATGCCCAGGTTGGCGGCGGTGGTGCCGCCGTTGACTTCTTCGATTTTCACGGGGGTCGCGCCGCTGGTCTGCGTCAGCAGGATGCCATCGCCGGTGTCGTTGACGCGGGCGGTGAGCGCCAGGCCGGCGGTGTTGATGCGGCCGATGACATCGCCGATGGTGGCCGCGGAGGTCAGATCGAGCGTGACGGGAATGATGGTGCCATCGGGAAGCCTAGGTGCGCTGATGCGGATGGAGCCGGCTTTGACGCCGCCATTAAGCGTTGCCAGGCGCGTGTTGGCCGAGATGTAGCGGAGTCGCAGATCGCCGGAATCGATCTTCGAGCCGGCGGCCGTGGCGGTGCTGGTGCCCGAGATATGCATAAAGCTGGCCAGATTCCCCGTGCCGTCGGCCACGGTGAAACTCCCCGCCGCGCTGGTGAGCGTAAGCCCCGTGCCCGCATCATTAAGCGCCGCCGTGACGCCCTGGCTGTTGGTGTTGATGGTGGTCAGCGCGTCGTTGAGCGAGCGGGCATTGGTCAAGTCGATGGTCTGGCTGTTGATGGTGATCGTGCCGAACGACGGCAGGGTGCCGCCCTGCCCCTGGTTGCCGCCGTTGAGGTTGCGGAGCAGCGGCCCGGCGAGGCTGCCGGCGACGCGGTCGCCGACGAGGCTGCCGCCGCCGGCGGTGCCCAGGATGCCCAGGTCATAGGCCGCCAGGGAACTGTTGAGCGCCGCGACCGTGACCGGCCCGCCGCCGGAGTCCGTCAGCGTGATGCCGCGGCCGTCGGCGGAGATGGCCGCGGAGATGCCCTTGGATTGCCCCTTGGTGTTGATGGCCGTGATCACATCCGCCACGGTTTTGGCCGTGGCGAGCGCCACCGTCACCGTGCCGGCGTTGCCGGCAATCGAGAAGTCATCGTTCCCGCCGCCCGCCAAGCGGACACCGTTGCCATCGTTGAGCGCGTCCAGGCTGGTCGCGCCCTTGAGCGAAGTCAGCGAGGCGCCCGTGATGACGCCGCCCACCGCCGCGCCCGTGAGGCCCAGGTCCGTGGCGGTGGTCGTGCCGCCGGTATTGGTGATGCCCAGCGTCCCGCTGCCGCCGGTGTTGTCGGTGATCACCAACCGGTCGTTCTGCGCCTTGGCGATGACGTTCACCCCCGTCGCCGCATTGATTGTGTTGACCACGTCGTTGATGTCCACGGCATGGGTCAGGTCGATCAGTGAACTGGCCCCCGAGCGATCGGTCACGCGGATCGAGCCGCGCGCCACCCCGCCGCCGCCGTTGAGCGTCGTGAGCTTGGCGGCATCATTGAGCTTGCCCCCGCCTAGTTGCAGGGTGATGTTCCCCGCCAGACCCAGGGCCGCGGTGCTGCTGGAAAATCCCTGCGTGACCTGCTGGCTGGCCGCCGCCAGGCGCTGGACGTTGAAGGAGTAGTTGCCGTTGGGCGTGCCGATGCCGGCGGTGGCGTTGATGATGCTGGGATTGGCGCTGGTGGCGGTGGCGGCCCGGAAGACGGCGGAACTGGTGAAACTGGCCGCCGCGACTTTCAAACCGGTGAGCAGGGTGGAAACCCCGAGCAAGGCGGTGTTTTGCTGGTCGAGTTTGTCGAGGCGCGTGGTGATCTGATCGATGGGCCGCTGCTCAATGCTGGTGAGTCCGGTAATCAGCTTGCCGTAGTCGATGCCGGAGATCGGGCCGATGCTGGTAGAAACGCTCATGACGCCTCGCGCAAGGGTTAACGCTGTAAGAAGTTATCGACCAATGCGACAGGTGTGCTTGAGGCCGGATCGTCCCCGCCTGTTATCGAACTTAAATTAATGGGTTCGCGTGCGGAAAAGGGGTTGGATTAACAGAATTTAATCGGTTTTAACTTGCCGAAGGGCATTTTTGAGGTAAGTTTCAGATGACTGGAGGCGCCGATTACACGGAACCAGTTGGAGTAAATGCCATGTCGGAAATCCCTGTTCGGGCCGCTGAATCGTCCAAGTCGCTGTGGCCGGCCGCAGCCTTCATTTTGACGATCGTATTCGCCCCCGCGGCAATCGCCTGCGCGTTCATGCTGCTGCGGAACTGAATTACCCCCCTGCAACCCACCTCGCTCTGACTACCCCCAGGAATTTCGTGCGCGTCACAGCGGTTTCTTTTTGACCGTCTGGTCATACACCGCCAGCAGTTTCTCCTTGTCGAAGATCATTTCCGACCGCGTCAGCCCCACCATGTCGTATTCATACGTCAATTCGATGGCATCCACCGGGCAGGCCTCCTCGCACATGCCGCAGTAGATGCAGCGCAGTTCGTCGATGTCGAACTTGGCGGGGTATTTTTCGCGGTCGGGCCAGGGAGAGGGCTGGCCGACGATGTGGATGCAGTGGGCCGGGCAGGCCGTGGCGCACATGAAGCAGGCGACGCATTTGACGCGGCCCTGCTCGTCGCGGTTGAGGCGGTGGACGCCGCGGTAGCGCTGCAAGTCCATGCCGCCGTTGAGCACGGCGCGGTCTTCGCGGCGTTCCTCGGGGTACTGCATGGTGCGGTGCTTGCCGCGGAGGGTCTGGCCGATGTGGCGCATGGTGGTGCCCAACCCGGCCAGCACGGCGGGGACGAACATGTTCTCGAAGGGTTTGAGAACCGGTGCGTGAAGTTCAAGAACATCTTCGGGCTTCATGGGGGTGGCTCGCTTGTGTGAAAGTCGTTTGACACTGGCAGTATACCCAATGGCCGTGGGCGGAGGCTACCCGGCTCCGCCATCCACCGCGCGCCCGCATTCCGGGCAGCGCTGGGGCGAGGCCCGCAGGTCGTAGCCGCAGGCGGGGCAGTGGCCGGCGATCTGGTGGCGGCGTCTTTGGAGCGCGCGGTAGAGGAGCCAGATGAGGAGCAATGCGGGGGCGGCCAGGAGGAACCAGAACGGGATGGCCAAGGCGCGGGCGGGAGCCCAGAAGAAGCCGTGTCGGGATGTCTCGATATAGTAGCTGCCCTTGATCCAGATGAACCCGAGCACATCCGCGCGCGAAGTCAGGTCGTAGCCAAAGCCCCAGCGCTGCGTGTCGCATACGCCGTCAGACGACACATACCAGAATAATCCGATGGGCTCGCCGCCGATTTTCGCGGCACCCGTCGATTCGTCGATGGCTTCAAATGCCAACACGCCGCCCTGGCCGCGGAGATTGAGATGCGTGTAGGAGGTGGTGCGGTAGTTCAGGCTGTCGGCGCGATAGTAGCTGCGCACCCACAGCGCCCCCGCCGCGACCATGGCCGCCAGCAGCATGAGCCGCCACCAGGTGAAAAGCGGTACACCCTTCATAACAACATCCTGCAAGACCCAGCGTCGAGAGACATCCTACCTTCTCTGGGGCGAGTTCCCAAAAGCGGGTAAGATGCCTCCGGCTTACGAAAGGAAACGTGATGCATAACCGCATTGGCCCCGTGAAATTTCTACTGGCGCTGCTGGCCGCGGTGGCGTTGTCCAGCGGCGCGGCGACCGTGCCGCAGACGATGCCGGTCGATCCCAATGCGCCGCTCAACGAGGCGGCCTATCCCGCCGGGGCGAAGATCAAAGTGGCGTGCGTCGGCGACTCGATTACCTTCGGCTACGGCAACACCGCACCGCGCGGCGAATCCAACGCCCCGCCCGCGCAGCTCCAGCGCATGCTCGGCCCGCGCTACGAGGTCAAGAACTTCGGCGTCAATTCGCTGACGCTGTTGAACAAGGGGGACAAGCCGTACCAGAAGAATGCCGCCTTCACGCAGGCCAAGGATTACAAGCCGGACGTGGTGATCATCATGCTGGGCACCAACGACACGAAGGCGGTGAACTGGGCGTTCAAGGACCAGTTTGAAACTGATTACAAGGACCTGGCCGGGCAGTTCGCCAAGCTGGAGAGCAAGCCGCGGATTTTCCTCTGCCATCCGCCAATCGTGGTGGGTGCGGGGAGTTGGGGTATTAACGAGGCGGACATCCTGCTGGAAGTGCCGATGATTGACGCGGTGGCCAAGGAACTGAAACTGGGCGTGATCGACGTACACGGCGCGACCAAGGGTCACGACGACGCGTTCAACAGCGACCACGTCCATCCGAACAACAATGGGGCGGCGATTATTGCCGGGGCGTACTACAAGGCCCTGACGGGGAAGGATTACACGGGGCCGTCGTCGATTGTCGCGGCGGTGGGGACGGCGTCGCGGCCCGCGACCGCTGCATCGGGGCCGGCGATGCGGTAAACGCAGGCGGATGCCGGATTTTACGAAGCGCGTGCGGAAGGCTTGGTCGCGCTCATAATACCGGTGTTGGGCCGGCCGCATTCCGGGCAGCGCTCGGGCGAGGCCCGCAGATCATAGCCGCATTGCGGACACATTCCCGGCTTGGTCCGGCGTCGGGCACGCTCCCGGCGCCAAACCCACAGCATCATAGGCAGACAAAAAATCGCTTCGACAAACCACCATGGCACGCCCACTTCCAGCCAATGCCAATGGCCCAACATCGCCGGCGCGGCAGGCATTGCGGTGGGCGGCGCGGCAGGCGCTGACCCGGGAGGAGTGTTTAGATTCCGGTCATATACGAATCCCGGGCCTTCGTGTTGCCAGGTGAAGCCATGCCATTGCCAGAGTGGACCGGATTGTATCTGTATGGGGCGGTGATCCATGCGCGTGATGGCCAACATCCCCGAGCGCAAAACCGGCGAACTTCCCCGCGTGAAACCCGGCACGAATGAAAATCCCGGATAACTCTCCGCGAAGTAATGGTCATACCTCCCGGCCACCAGCCGCCCTCCGACGCCGTGGGCCGAATAATCCGTCCCCGCCGCGGTGGTGTACATGAGCCAATCGTCATTCGAATAGCTGCGCCACCATAACACGCCGATGGCCAGCGCCAGCACCAGCCAGGTAAGTCGAAAAATGGTCCAGAGGCGTGGGCGTTTCATATCATGCACTCCGACGTGGCTACCCATTCATCGCGGCATGTCAAACGCGACCCGGATCGCGGTAAAAATCTCTTCCAGCCGTTCATGACGTAACCTGACCATCTTCTCCAGCAACCTCGTTTTCGATATGGTCTGAATATTGTCCAGATTCACCGCAGAATCGTGGTCTACGCCATCCATGCGGCTCAATTTCACATGGGTCGGAATGTTGCGAACGGAAGTCGTCAGTTGGGCGACAGTCACATGTGTGAGCCGCGGGATGATCCATGAACGCGTAAGTATGACTGCCGGCCTTGTTCCTGCGTCACCTTCCAGCCGCGTCCACCAAATCTCACCTTGTTCCATCTGGTTTCTTCCAATCCGCAAACTCATCGACCGGCGAGATCTCAGCCCAAGCCTTCAATCCGGCCTTCTCCCACGCCTCCAGTTCCGCCAACTCCGCGTGATTCAATTCATGGGCCGAGGGCATGACGATAGCCACCTCCCGCTCGCCGCGCATGATGCGAAGAACTTTTCCCGCTTCCACTTTGCGGAATAGCTCGTCAAATTGCCGGTCAATGTCCAGATCAATCGTTACCATATTGGCATTATACGATATGAAAAATGGAAATAAAAGCCTCGCCGCCAAGCCTCACCAATCCAGCGTCTTGAGCCAGCTCCCCTTCAACGCCTCCACCGCCTCATCCATCAGCCACCCGCCCTTCACCGACCGCACCTTCACCGACCGCACCTTCATCCGCCCGCTTTCTTCTATGCGCCCGATCACACCGAAGCGCACGCCCTTGGCCTTGAGGCCCCGGGCCACCGCGTCGAAAGAACCGGGCTTGACCTCCAGCAAATACCGCGCTGCCGACTCGGCAAACAACAGCGTCGCGTCATCGTCGGCCTCCTCGGCGCAGGGCACGCCCGCCAGGTCGAGGCTCGCGCCCAAGCCGCCGGCGAAGAGCATTTCGGCCGCCGCCACGGCCAGGCCGCCTTCGGAAAGGTCGTGCGCGGAGGCCACCAGGCCCGCGGCGATCAAACCCGCCACGGCCCGCGCCGTCGCCGGCCCGGCAACCAAATCCACCACCGGCACGCTCGCCCCCGTCAAACCCCGCCGCGCCAGGTAGTGCGAGCCGCCCAGCTCGCGTTTGGTCAGGCCCACGAGTACCAGTAGATTCCCCGCCTGCTTGGCGTCCATCGTGAGGCAGCGTGCGACATCCTCGACGACGCTCAGCGCGCTAATCAGCAGCGTGTAGGGAATTTGAATCCTGTCCCCTTTTTCCGTGATGAACTCATTGGACAGCGAATCCTTCCCCGACACGAACGGCACGCCATACGCCAGCGCCCCGTCGTAGCACGCCTGGCAGGCCTTCACCAGCGCGCCGAGGTTTTGCGGGTCGGTGCATTTGGGCCAGCAGAAGTTGTCCAGCACGGCGGTGAACTCCGGGTTGCCGCCGACGCAGACGATGTTACGCACCGCCTCGTCGATGCCGTTGAGGGCCATCTGGTAGGGATCGATGTCGCCGAAGCGCGGTTGGCAGCCCACGGCCAGGGCCACGCCTTTGGGGCTGCCGGCGACGGGGCGGATCACACTGGCGTCGCCCGGGCCGTCATGCCTGGCGCCCACCAGCGGCTTGATGACCGTGCCGCCCTGCACTTCGTGGTCGTACTGGCGGATGATCCAGTGTTTGCTGGCGATGGAGGGCATGGCCAGCAGCGCGTGGAGTTCGGCGGCGAAGTCCTTGGGCGCGCCGACGTGCGGCTCGATGTGCTCGGGCGCGCGGTACACGGCCTTGCGTGTGGGCTTGGGGATGCCGTCGTGGATGAAGGACATTTCCATCTGCGCGACGAGGTGATTTTCGATTTTCGATTTTCGATTTTCGATTGGCTGGGGGGATATGGTGTCAGTTGGCTCAGCGGGAACGACCGTCTGGTAATGCAAGGTCAGTTTTCCCGTGCCATCGAAGATGCCTATGTCCGTCGCCTCCACATCCTCCGCGGCGCACAAGTCCAGAATCGTCGGCACTTTCTCCGCCGGCACCGCCAGCACCATCCGCTCCTGGGCCTCGCTGATCCATATCTCGGCATAGCTCAGCCCCTCATACTTCAACGGCACGCGATGCAGTTCCACCGTGGCCCCCGTCTTCTCGCCCATCTCGCCGATCGCGCTGGACAGACCCCCTGCCCCACAATCCGTAATCGCATGGTACAGCGGCCCGGATTCCACACCTTCTTGCTTCTTGCTTCCTGATTCTTGCTTCCCGCCCCAATCCCGCGCCTGCAAAATCACGTCCAGCGTCTTCTTCTCGGTGATCGCATTGCCGATCTGCACGGCGTGCGAAAACACATCGGCATGCGTGTTGGTCACCACGTCGCTCGAAAACGTCGCCCCGTGAATGCCGTCGCGGCCGGTGCGCCCGCCGATCACCACGATATGGTCCCCCGCCAACGCCTGCCCCTTTTCGGCGAACTTCCGCGGCATCACCCCCACCGTCCCGCAGAACACCAGCGGATTCCCCACATACCTCTGATCGAAAAACACCGCCCCGCTCACCGTCGGTATGCCCATGCGGTTGCCGTAGTCGCGCACGCCGGCGACGACGCGCTGCATGGAGCGGCGCGGATGGATTACGCCCGCCGGCAAGGTCTCCACGGGCGTCTGGGGATCGGCGAAGGCAAAAATGTCTGTATTGGCGATCGGCTTGGCCCCCAGCCCGGTGCCGATGACGTCACGGATGACCCCGCCGATGCCCGTCGCCGCCCCGCCGTAAGGCTCGATGGCCGACGGCCGGTTGTGCGTCTCGACCTTCATGCAGACGGCGTGGTCGTCGTCGAAGGCAATGACTCCGGCGTTGTCCTTGAACACGCTGATCGTCCAGGGCTTGTTGAGGTCCATCGTGGCTTTGAAGACGGTCTGCTTGATGAGGTTGTCGATAATCACCGGCGGGCGGGAATTTTCGATTTTCGATTTTCGATTTTAGATTGTTCCAAGTGGGTCTTCGCGCGGGGTGGCACGGCGATCGATTTCGGTGAATTCCACCGTCGCCTTGAGCGTCTTGTGCCCGCAGTGCTCGCTCCAGGTCTGGGCCAGCGTCTCAAGCTCCACATCCGTCGGCTCGCGCTGCTGCTGCCTGAAATATGCCTGGATCGCCTGCATCTCGCGCAGGTCCAGGAATAAATGCCCCTTGCGCGAAAGCTCCAGCAACTGCTCGTCGGTCAACTCCCGGATCGCCACGTGCGTGAGCACGAACTGATACGCGTGCCCCCGCGGAAACTCCGCCGGTGTGAACGGCGCAAAATGCCCCGTCTCAATCGACTCATTGACCAGCAGCCGCTTGGCGATCACCCGCAACGCCCCATCGCTCACCGCCACGCCGCCCTCCCCAAGCAGTTCATACTTCTTCCCCGTCAACACTTCCACTCGCTGGCCCGCGCCCGCCGTTTTGCTTTCCACTGACGACTGACCACTGACTACTGACCCCTCCGCCAGCAGGTCGGCAATCGCCATCTCGCACGATGCCGCCACGGGATCCATCACGCCGGGCTTTAGATGCACCTCGATGATCTTCCCCTCCGCCTGGCCACTGGCCACTGACGACTGACCACTCACCGCAAACGTCTCCGTCACCGGATCAATCAGCACCTCGCGCGCGATTCGCTCCAGGTTCCCCGGCGTCAGCACGCCCTCCCCGCCTTGCAGCAAAAACACCCGCGCCGCCCGCACCTCCGCCACTTCGGCGATCCCCAACTGCCGGATTTCCGAGAGCACCCCCGCCCCCGTCGGATCATCCCCCGCCTGCATCGCCCGCACTTCAATTCGAATCACTGGCATGGATCGCGCTTCCGTTCTGGTCATCACGTGTACGAAAGCCACGAATTATACCGCACTCCGCCGCCCGCGGCATCCTCCCGCAAAACCCTTTCAATCCATCCCCTGCGCCACCACCATGGCGGGGGACGCGAACCTACTTCAGCAGCGCCACGGCACACCAGAGCAGCGGGGCCTGGCCGTGGGTATTGCCCTTTTGGGTCGGGCGGCTCAGGTAGAATTGGAGGCTGTTGTTCTGGCCCGTGCCCACGCAGACTTTGTCCAGCATGCCGTCGGCGTCGAGGTAGGTTTGCAGGGCCAGCCAACCCTTGCGCGCGGCCTGGGCGTAGGCGGGGTCCGTCAGCCAGCCTTTCTTGACGCCGGTGATGAAGGCATAGGTGAACATCGCGGTGCAGGAGGTCTCCTTGTAGGCCTCCGGGTGGTCGATGAGCTGGTGCCACATGCCGTCGGTGTCCTGGAATTTCAGCAGCGCCGCCATCATCTTCAAATAGCCGTCCATGATCCGCGCCCGCTTCGGATGATCCGCGGGCAGTTCGCCGAGCAGTTCCGGCATGCCCGCGGCGATCCAGCCGTCGCCCCGGCCCCAGAAGAACGACGCGGTCAGCCCGTGAAAGAACAAGCCGTTGGGCTGCTGGAGCCGGTCGAGATAGGCCGTCATCTCCAGGGCGGCACGGTCCAGATACACCTTGTTGCCGGTGGCGCGGAAGGCCTGCACCTGGAGGATGGTGATCATGTACATGTCGTCGATCCAGAAGCGGGTCTGGTCGGTGAGGCCGTTGGCGTCGGGCCGTTCCCACTGGCGGTCGGCGATCCACTTGCCGAAGGCCAGGTAGCGCTGGTCCTTGGTCTGCATGTAGAGTTCGAGGGGCACGATGCCATAGATGTTGTGGTCCACGTGCCGCTGCATGTTGGAGAAAGCGGCTTGTTGACCCTCGGGAGTCAGCAGGGTGGCGTCGAACTTTTTGATCAGGGAGGCCTTGAGTTCCTCATCCTTGGTCAGGGCGGCGAATTTCAGGGCGGACATCCAGGTCGAGTCTTCGGAATAATGCGCCCCGGGCCGGGAGGCGAACCAGCGGGGCAGCATGCTGAGGGCCGCTTTTTTGCCGACCTCGGCGGGTGATTGTCCGGCGGGCCAGTCGGTGAAGGCCTGGGGTTGGGCCGCACTCTGCGCGCCGCCCTGCGCAGCGCATCCGCCGAGGAAGATGGCGGCGAGCGCCAAGATAACGAGTCCATACAGTCCCGGCAGATTTTTGCGCATGATTGTCCTTTCACTTGCGTACGCGGGAGGCGCAGGGGGCAAGCTTCGTGAAAAGCAAGCCCCTGCGAATGAAGTCTGCGTGATTAACGCTGCCGACGTTGGAACATTGCCTCAGGGTTTGAGGGCGAAGACTTTGACGCTGGCGGCATAGTCGTTGACGTTGTAACGGGTGAGAAGGTCTTTGAGGTGGGCGTGGAGGTCGGGCTTCGTCTCGCCGCCATTTCCGCCGCAGCAGGATGTGGCGGCGGGCTTGGGCGCGGGGGATGTGCCGCAGCAGCAGGAAGTGGCGGCAGGTTTGGGAGCGGGGGCGGTGGGGGGGGGCATGGCCGGCGAGCAGCAGGCGGATTGATTTTCGACCTTGGCGTAGGCGTTGAGGTCGGTCCCGGAATCGAGGATTTGAACGTGGGCAAAACCGGCGGCCCGGAGTTGCCGCTGGTAATCGGGGATGAGAAGTGCCCCGGCGATGCAGCCGACGTAGGCCATGATGTCGGCGGCGAGTTCGGCGGGGAGGGGCTGCTTGAGGGCGATGTCGCTGACGGCCAGGCGACCGCCGGGCTTGAGGATCCGGGCGATTTCGCGGAAGACGGCGGGCTTGTCGGGGGCGAGGTTGATGACGCAGTTGGAGATGACGACGTCAACGGAGGCGTCGGGGAGGGGGAGATGGTCGATGGTGGCCAGGTGGAACGCGACATTCGTGAAGCCGCCTTCCTGGGCGTTCTTTTGGGCGCGGGCGATCATGGCGGGGGTCATGTCGATGCCGATGGCGCGGCCTGATGGGCCGACTTTTTGCGAGGTGAGGAAGACATCCAGGCCCCCGCCGCAGCCGAGATCGACGACGGTTTCGCCGGGCTTGAGCGAGGCCATGGCGGTGGGATTGCCGCAGGAGAGGCCCATGTTGGCGTCGCTGGGTATGGCGGCGAGTTCCGCGGCGGAGTAGCCGAAGGCCTGGGCGACGGCGCGGACGCCGGCGTGATCGTTGGAGAGGGTGCTGTCGGCGACGGCGGCATATTTTTCGCGGACGGCTTGGGTGAGGTCGTTGGACATGGAGGGTATCCTTTCGGGTAAAACAGAAGAATCAGGCCAGAAGCAGGGAGGCTTTTTCGGCGACGATGACGACGTTCTGGTCGTGGGCCGGGGATTTGCCCTTGGGCAGGCCCAGATCGGTGACGCGGAAGTGGGCGGTGGGGGTGATGCCGGCACCCTGGAGGCACTTGAGGGCACAGTCGAGTTCGCAGCCGTCGATGGCGACGGTTTTGGCCGCGGCACGCGTGCGATCGACGATATTGGGGACGTGTCCGCCAACGCCGACGAGGCAGAACATTTTGCCTTCGCCGCGTTTCGTGAGGAGGCGTGCGGCGCGGTCGGAGATTTCGCCGACGTCGGCGGCGCCGGAGCAGGCGAAGATGAGCTTTTCGCCGCCGGCAGCGGGGGTGCAGGCACAACCGGTTTGCAGATTCGACATGAGGGACTCCTTTATAGTGGTCAGTGGTTAGTCTTCCTCGGCGTGGGCGAGAAGTTCGTCAACGATTTCGACGGCATCGCGGACGAGATTGGGGCAGAGGGTAGTGAAGAGCTTCTGGTCCTTGGCGCGCTGCATGCCCGCGGGGGTGGAGAGGTCGCAGCCGAGCAATTCGCGGCAGACGGTGGACTTGTGGCGGGCGGTGAAACGGGCGACGAATTCACGCGCCAGGGCGTAGCCCTTGTCTTTGGCGGCGTCCTGGTCGGGGCTGGTGCGGGCGTACTTCAGGCCAATGGCCATGAACGCGCCGGAGACCGCCCCGCAGGTGCCCCCCATGCGTCCGATGCCGGCGCCGAACGGTCCGGCGACGCGAAGCGCGGTTTCGCGGGGCAGGCCCAGCGGTTCGCCACAGGCGGCCAGGACGGATTGGGCGCAGTTGTAATTTTGGGAGAAGAGGTCGAGGGCATAATCAGTGTTGCGGCTCATAAGCAATCTCCTTGTTGGAGGCGGCAAAATACTTGCGCTGGAAATAGAATGAGACGTTGACCAGGCCGATCAGCGCCGGCACTTCCACCAGCGGCCCGATGACCGCGGCGAAGGCGGCGCCGGAGTTGATGCCGAAGACGGCCACGGCCACGGCGATGGCCAGCTCAAAGTTGTTGCCGGCCGCGGTGAACGCGATGGTGGCGGTTTGCGAGTAGTCGGCTCCGGCCTTTTTGCCCATCCAGAAGCTGACGAGAAACATGATGGCGAAGTAGATCAGCAGCGGCAGGGCGATGCGGAGAACGTCCAGCGGCAGTTGCACAACCATTTGGCCCTTGAGGCTGAACATGACGAGGATGGTGAAGAGCAGGGCGATGAGGGTGATGGGGGAAATTTTGGGGATGAAGGCTTTTTCGTACCAGTCGCGGCCGCGGGCCTTCAGCAGAACGAAGCGCGTCGCCATGCCCGCGAGAAAGGGGATGCCCAGGTAGATAAAGACGGACTGGGCGATGGCGGCCATGGTAATTTTGGAAAGGTCCACGTCGCCCATCGAGATGCCCAGCAGCGGCGGGATGACCTTGATGAACAGCCAGGCGTAGAGCGAGTAGAAGAGGACCTGGAAGATGCTATTGAAGGCGACGAGGCCGGCACAGTATTCGGTGTCGCCCTTGGCGAGCTGGTTCCAGACGATGACCATGGCGATGCAGCGGGCCAGGCCGATCATGATCAGGCCGACCATGTATTGCTGGAAGCGCGGGTCGCTGCCGAAGAGGCCGGTGCCGAAGAAAAGTGTGGCCAGGGCGAACATCAGGATGGGTCCGATGATCCAATTTTGCAGCAGCGAGAGGCCCAGGATGCGGGTGTTGCGGAAAACCTTGCCGAGTTCCTCGTAGCGGACCTTGGCCAAGGGCGGGTACATCATGAGGATCAGGCCCAGGGCGATGGGGATGTTGGTGGTGCCGGAGTTGCAGCGGTTGATGAAGGATTCGACGGCGGGTACGAAGTAGCCCAGGGCGACGCCCAGCCCCATGGCCGCGAAGATCCAGAGGGTGAGGTAGCGGTCGAGGAAGGAGAGTTTTTTGGTCAGGCCTGCGCTCATCCGTGCGGTCCTTGTGTGAGGGACTGGGGGAGGGTCATGACCCAGGCGCGGATTTGGTCGCGGACGCGGCGGTAGTGGGCGAGGGCTTCCTCTTCGGTGGCGGCGGTTTTGGCCAGGGCGGGGGGATCGTCGAAGCCGACGTGGAGTACCCGGGTGTTGCCGGGGAAGATGGGGCAGGATTCGTTGGCGTGGCCGCAGACGGTGAGTACGTAGTCGAAGGGGATGTGGGCGAGGGTATCGACGTGTTTGGAGGATTGGGCGGAGATATCGACGCCCGCCTCGGCCATGACCTGGACGGCACGTGGGTTCATGCCGTGGGTTTCGATGCCGGCGGAATACACTTCGATGGTGTTGGATTTCAGGTGGCGCGCCCAGCCTTCGGCCATCTGGCTGCGGCAGGAATTGCCGGTGCAGAGAAAGAGGATTTTGCGTCTTGGGTCGGGCATGGTGAGTTCCATATATGGCTAGGCGAATATATTGGCATAAAAAAAGGGTCAACAGCAGGACGGCATCACGCGGTCGGGGCGGCGGGCGCGGAGGGTGCGGGCGTCGGCGGCAAGTGCGGGAATCTGGCCTAGGCAGCACGCGAGGCAGTCGAGGAGCTTGGCGTGGAGGGGGTCTTTCGCGGGGGCGAGTTGGTAATGGGTCCACAGGCCGGCGCGCCGCGACAGAACCAAACGCGCCCGGCGGAGATAGGCCAGGTGCCGGGAAACCTTGGGCTGCGGGACGCGGAGGACGGCAACCAAATCGCATACGCACAGCTCGCCGGGGGTGAGCAGGTGGAGGATGCGCAACCGCGTGGGGTCGGCAAAGGCGCGGAACAGGAGGTCGGCGTCCGGAGGGGGAGGTGGTTTGAGTTTGGCAACCATATTCGTCTAGGCAAATATAGCGGGCGGGGCTACGAAAGTCAATTGACAGGCAGCCGATTTGACGCACTCTGACCGCAGCCGTACTCTTTTGGGCCATGCTCAGGAGAATCCTTCATGTGGTCATCCACCCGCAAATTGAAATTGAGTAACTTATAAGGTACAATCCTGATGTGGACGATACTTCACTACCAGACGGCGTTCGGGTTGGTGCCGTTTCAGGAATGGTTTGACAACCTCAAGGATGCGGAGGCCCAAAACCGTATTGCGGCCCGGCTGGAACGGATTGTGCTGGGCAACTTTGGCGACGCGAAGCCAGTGGGCGGCGGCGTCTATGAATTGAGGATTGATCATGGGCCAGGGTATCGCATTTACCACGCCGTCATGGGCCGCGAAGTGGTGTTGCTGTTGTGCGGCGGAGACAAGCGCCGGCAGTCGGCGGATATCGCAACGGCCATAGGCTACCTCAAGGACTACAAGCTGCGGAGTATTCACAAATGAAACCCAAAACCAGTGTTACGCATGACGAATTCATGCGCAAAAGACTCTCAGAAAACCAGGCATTTGCCGTCGGGTATCTCAAGGCCGCCCTGGAGGACACCGCGGAACCCGGGGTGTTGCTGCTGGCCTTGCGGCGGATTGCCGAGGCGCGCGGCGGGGTGGCGAAAGTCGCCCAAGCCGCCGGCATCACGCGCGAAAGCCTGTATCGCGCGCTCTCAGAGCGCGGCAATCCGCGACTTTCGACGTTGGTGGCGGTCACCAAGGCGATTGGCCTCAAGCTCACGGTGGAAGCGGCGTGAAATGTCGCTACGGGGGCGCGAACTTGACCTGCCGATTGACACGTCTTGCATCGCTCCCTAGTATTTCAAACGCTTTCCCCGGAACGGACGATGGGGGGCAATTTACAGGAGCCAGCCATGGCGAGCGAAAACGTGATGGCCTTCACCGACGGCAATTTTGACACGGAGGTGTTGCAGAGCCCGGTGCCGGTGCTGGTGGATTTCTGGGCCGTGTGGTGCGGGCCGTGCCGGATGGTGGCGCCGGTGATCGACGCCTTGGGCGAGGAGTTCAAGGGGCGGGCGAAGGTGGGGAAGGTGGATACGGACTCGAACCGGAACACGGCGATGCGGTTCCAAATCCAGCAGATTCCGACGCTGCTGCTGTTCAAGAACGGGCAGATGATCCAGCGGTATGTCGGCGCGCGGGCCAAGAAGGAACTGGCGGCGGCGCTGGATGCGGCGCTGGGAACGCCGGCGACGTAAGGGATTTTCGATTTTCGATTTTTAATTTTCGATTGCGGGGATGAACCGTTGGTGTTTCGGTGCGCCCCTGCGGGCCGCTGGACACGCCTGATCCGCATGGCGATGATAATTTAACTGCACGTTGTTGTTCGGAGGCGGTTATGCGCAGGTGTTTGGCGGCGGTATTGGTGATGGCGTTGATGGCGGTGGCGGCGCGGGGGCAGGGGGTGGCGGCGACGGGGGCGGCGGGGGTGGGGTTTGCGGATGGGGAGTGGGAGGCGGTGAATGTGCCGCACACGTGGAATGCGTTGGATGGGCAGGATGGGGGGAATGATTATTACAAGGGGGACGGGTGGTATCGCCGGCATGTGACGGTGGATGAGGTGCTGAAGGGGAAGTCGCTGTATTTGCGGTTTGAGGCGATCAATCGGAAGGCTGAGATATATGTCAATGGGGCGCTGCTGGGGAGCCATGCCGGGGGGCAGGCGGCGATTTGCCTGGATGCGACCAAGGCGCTCAAGGCGGGGGATAATGTGGTGGCGGTGAAGGTGTCGAACCGGATGGATCTGGATATGCCGCCGATCAGCGGGGACTTCACGTTTTGCGGGGGGATATACCGGGGGGCGGAGTTGGTAGCGGTCGGCAACCATCATTTTTCATTGACTGATTTTGGCGCGCCGGGCGTGTATGTCACAACTCCCGAAATTACTGATGCTGCGGCCAAGGTTCACGTGCGCGCACTCGTGCAACGAGACGACTTGGGCAATGGCTGGACCGTGACTGCCAGCATCAAGGACGATAAGGGAAAAGTCGTGGCATCCGCATCCTATGACGAAGCCAACATGCCCTCGCAGGAAGTGGCGCTTGACCTGACAATCCCCAATCCACACCGCTGGAATGGCCGCCTTGATCCCTACCTCTACACGATGCAGGTTTCAACAAATCTGGCGGAGATCAAACACCTTGAAAGCGCTGTTCCCGACACGGTCACCGTCCCCCTCGGCATCCGCACCTTCGCCGTCGATCCGGTGAAGGGCTTCATGCTCAATGGCAAGCCGTACTACCTGAACGGCGTCAACCGCCACCAGGACCGCCTCAACAAAGGTTGGGCCATCTCCGAGGCGGACCATTTACAGGATATGGCCCTCATCAAGGAAATGGGCTGCAACTCCATCCGCCTCGCCCACTACCAGCATTCCCAGTTCTTCTACGACCTGTGCGACAAGGAGGGGATGGTCGTGTGGGCGGAAATCCCCGTCGTCGATAAGCTCGGCACCGGCCAGCCCTTCACCGACAACGCCAAACAGCAGTACACCGAACTCATCCGCCAGAACTTCAACCACCCCTCCATCGCCTTCTGGTCCGCCGGCAACGAAGTCGATGAGTCCGGCAACAATTTCAACCGCAACGGGCCGCAGGTCTATCCGTGGTTCAAGGAGATGTCGGCACTGGGCCACAAGGAAGACCCCTCCCGCCTCACCGCCTCCGCCTGGCGCGAGAAGTTTTTCCCGCCGGCGGGGACCACGGATGTCATTGGGATGAATGAGTACCTGGGCTGGTACACCGGCGGCGGGCCGGGGAACAACAGCGAGTGGGAGGGATTGGACGATTACATCGCCCAGCACTCCGACCCCGCCAAGGGCGGCATCAAGGGCATGTGGGCGATGACGGAATATGGGGCGGGGGCAAGCATTTATTTTCACTCGGAAAAGCCCGTGCGGATGGATCATACGGAGGAGTACCAGGCGCTGCAGCATGAGAACACGTGGAAGGTGCTCAAGCAGTATCCGGCAGTTTGGGGGGCGTTTGTCTGGGCGATGTTTGATTTCGCCTCCGACAGCCGGGCGGAGGGGGACCACGCGGGCATCAACGACAAGGGCCTGGTGACGCACGACCGGCAGGTGAAGAAGGATGCGTTTTACTTTTACAAGGCGGTCTGGTCGAGCGAGCCGACGCTGTGGATCGCCGGCAAGCGGTTTGCCGTGCGCGGGCTGGAGAAGATACCCGTGAAGGTGTACACCAATGCCGCCCAGGCGACGCTGACAGTCAACGGCACGGCACTGGGGGCGAAAAAGGCGCTAGACAATGCGACGATTGTGTGGGAGGGCGTGACGCTCAAGGCGGGGAAGAACGAGGTGGTGGTGACGGCCGTGGATCAGGATGGCAAGACACTGCGGGATAGCTGCACCTGGACGTATACGCCGGGGGCGCCCACCGAGGTGTATGAGGCCCAGGACGCACGGATGAAGCAGGCGCTGCTCGCCGGGCCGCCGCGGGCGCGGTGAAAACGCAAGTTTATCGCCCGTGCGAATGGGGGATGGATATTGAATCCCAGCCGCGGCTCCCGCTGCGCTGTTGGGCGCTCCCTGTCGCTCCCTTACAGTCGCGGCTCCGTTACTTGACAGGCCCATCGGCACCGTTAGACTAACATAGGCGTGGCTGACTGGTGTGATGGCGGAATCGTACTGACCGTAGTGACAGGTTCACCTCATCGCCGCCGCACCTCCCGCGCATGGCGTCAGCGTTGACGCGCGACATGGCACTTGCCCCTGGCCAGGCGTTTCCCTGGCGGGTATCCGATCCGGCGGCCCTAGATAAGCGGAGGCTTCCCTTGAGCGCTCTCACCAAAATCCTCATCGTGCTCCAACTGGTCTTCTCGCTGGCCTGTTCGGTGCTGCTGGTCCTGATGGTCTCGCGGACGGAGAACTTCAAGACGACCTCGACCGAAAACAACACGAAGTACATCGGCATGGCGGCGTCGTACGACAAGGCGAAGGCGGATGTAACAGCCGCGGAGGCCAGCCAGGCCGAGTCCCTGAAGCAGGCGATCGCCGCGCGCGCCGAATTGGCCAAATATACCGCCGAAGTGGCCATCGAGGGCTCCAAGGCGGAAATCGCCAAGCTCGCCCAGCAGACCCAGCTCACCACGTTGAGCAACCAGTTGGCCATGCTCCAGGTCAGTTTGAAAACGGTCAACGATTCGATGGCCCTCAAGGACAAGGAACTTGCCGATCTGCGTCCGCAGGTGACGGACCTGGTGAAAAAGTACAACGACATCGTGCGCGCCAAGCAGGAAGCCGACAATCTGCTGCAGGCGGCCGAACAGTCGATCCGCAAGTACCAGATCATCATCGCCCAGGGTTCGGGCGGCGCCGGGGCGATCGCGCCGATTGGCTCGGGAGACCAGATTCAGGTGCTGGCCTCCGGCCCGGCGGCCGGTAAGGTCAACGGGCAGATCACCGATGTGTCCCAGGCGGCCGGCCGGACGTTGATCGAGATGCCCCTGGGCACGCGGGACGGCATCAAGGTGGGCACAAATGTGTATGTCTACCGCGCCAACAGTTGGGTGGGCGATGCGACCGTGCAGCAAGTCACGCCGGAGCAGTCGGTGGGCGTGGTGATGAAGTCCAAGGCCGGCGAAATCGTGCAGAAGGGCGATTACGTCAGCACGATCGGGCAGTAAGTGGTGAGTGGTTAATTGGCCAGTGGTGAGTGACCCCGGACAACTGGAGATTTTTATGAGTCGTTTGAATGCTCCCGGCGTGAGTTCCAGCCGTCCCACGGTCAATGTGTACACCGGACTGGCATTTGTTTCGATGGCGGCCACGCTGGGGGCGCTGATCTATTTGATCATGAAGTTCATGGAATTGGGAATCTTTAAGTGAGGGACGGGGGGGGCGAGGGCGGTGGGGCGGCGAGTTGTAATTACATGGTGCTTGGTCCGGGGGGCGCTATTCGTGGGAGGATTCCACGCGGATGGTGTAGTTGCCGGTTTTATCGTTCCAGAGCGTCACTTTGCAGTCGTCGGCAAGAAAGAGAAGCCGGCGGGTCTCGTCCTGGCCGGCGAGCTGGGCGGTCGCGCCTATGAGCGCGGCGGAGTCTTTGAGGGACGGTGCGAACACGCGGAGATAGTCGGCGATCAGCGCTTTGTTGGCCGCCAGTATGTCGCGCGGGGCGTCGGCGGCCAGCGACACCGCCAGCGTGGCGCTGTAGACCCGCTCCTGGGCGCGGTCATGCAGAATCCGGAACTGCACGGCATTGGCGGCCATGACGGCCGTCGCGGTGATGAGCGAAGCATCCGGACCGCCTCCCCCGGCAAGGCTCGTGACGGTGTTGGCGTCGGCGTGCAAAACCAAAAAGGCATGCGCGGCGTCGTACGCGATGCGGAGGGCCCAGCGGTTTTGCGCCGGCGGCTCGGCAGGCGCGGGGGTGGGCGGTGCCGGCGGGCGGGCCGCGGCGGCGAGGAGTTCGGCCTTGAGTTGGTCAATCTCCGCGGCGCGGGCCGCGTTGGCGGCTTGCAGTATGGCGGCCAGTTCCCGGCTGGCGGCCAATTCCCGGCCGAGGGCGTCGATTTGTTCCCGCAGCGCGCGCACCTGCAATTCAAGCGTGGCCGACTGGGAGCTGGGCGGTGGATTGGCGGCCGGGGCCGTGGCGTTTTGCGCGCCGGCGGGGTTGGACGCCCAAACGGCGGCGAGGGTGATGGCCAGAGCGCCTTGTATAAGCCAGCGCATGGGAATCCTTGAGCGTAAAAGCATCGATCCAAGTCTTGTAATATCGGCAGAATGGGGGCGGGAAAATAGCCTCAATGTCAGCCCAGCAGGCGCGCCGCGGCGCGGCGCAGGCGCTTCTGGGCGCGGGGGGATAGTCGCTGGGCCTCGCCGATGGCCGCCAGCCCCAGGTAGACCCGATCGACCGGCCGGGCGCGGAGGCACCGGGCCATGTCCTTGAGCGATTTCATGGTGCGCGTGAAATACCGCGCCATGATGCCGGGCATGGCCGTGGAGGTCAGCAGCACGGCGGGACGCAGGATCGACTTGGCGCGCGACGCGGGGGCGGCCTTGCCCCACGGCCAGTAGCCGACGGGGACGAGCCGTTCGAGGAAGGTGCGCGTGACCGCCGTGGCGTCGAAGAAGTTGGTGGGCGCGGCGATGACCAGCGCCTGCGAACGGTCGATGGCCTCCCAGATCGCCGCGACGTCATCCTGGATCACGCATGTGCCGCGGGCGTCGCCGGCGGCCTGCGTGCAGCCGCGGCAATTGCGGCAGTAGTTGATTTGGCGGTCGATGAGGCGGATGTTCTCGGTGGTCCAGCCCCGGCGTGTGGCCTCTTGGGTGAGCAGCGCCACGGATTGCTCGGTGATGCCGCCGGATCGGTAGGAGCCGGAGATGGTGACCAGATGGTTGGGCATGGGCTGTCCTCGTAACAACAGGGTGCTGTCGAGAGCAGGATGATCGAGCCGGGTGGCCGGGTCAAGGACTGCGGCGATGCCGTGGCGATTCGAGGATTTTTGGTTTGAGTATGTATGATTGCATGCTGCGCCAGGCAGGGCTACCATGGCTGCCAGTGCCTCCACGATTTCATGCCCGAGGCTGCTTTCACGTTTTTTGTTTTTTACAGGATGATCCCATGCGCCACGTTTCCTGCGCTTGTGCCTTGGCTTTGGCGGTTCTGGCCTCCACCAGTTCCGCACGCGGGGCCTGGAATCTCATTGCCGGCAATACCCTCGTCCAGGTGGATGCCAAGTACGCCTATCGCGTCTACGACAAGACCACCAACGCGCTGCTGCTGTCGCGCACGGGGACCACGCTCGTCATCGGCGGCAAGACCTACACGGCGTCCACCCTGTCCAACGTCGTCATCACCAACACCACCATCACCGGCACGCTGGCCATTGCCTCCGGCAAGACCAATTCCACCGTCCGGGTCACGCTGACGCTCGACGGCGACACGCTGGCGGTGGACTACACCCGGCCGGGCCTGGCCGCCGCCACTTCCATCACGGAGACCTTCGCCGACCAGGGCGAGCGCTACTACGGCCTGTGGGAACACGCCTATGGCAACTCGATCGACAACCGCGGCGTAACCAAGCCGTATGTGGGCAAGGAGCTTTTTGACGGCGGTTCGTCCTCCCCCGTGTCGGACGTGGGGGCGGTTTTCGCCGCCACCGCGCGGGCGCCGTTCTATCTGACCACCAAAAACATCGGCGTCTACACGCCCACCGAGTACCCCGGCAGCTACACGCTGGGGGTGCTTTCCAAAACTTCGCAAACCTTCAATGCGCCGGAACTGCATTACCAGGTGTTTCACGGCAGCTCACCCAAGGACGTGCTGGCCAAGTACAACCAGGCGGCCGGGCCGTCGCGCCTGCCCCCGCTGTGGGCGTTTGATTCGATCTGGTGGCGCGACGATGCGCACTCCATCCCCACCGGCTCCGCGGCGCACAATGCCCAGGAGTTGATTGTCGAGGATGCCGCCAAGCTCCAGCAAAACCAGATTCCCGCTTCGGCGATCTGGATCGACCGGCCCTACGGCTCGGACACGGCCAACCGCGACAACAACGTCGGCGGTTGGGGCAATATGGATTTCGACGCCTCCTTCCCCAACCCCAACCAGATGGTCGCGGATCTCCGCGCCCGCGGCCTGCGCACCATGCTCTGGGCCGCCAACAAGGCCAACAACCGGCTCTATGCGCAGGCGAGTGCCGCCGGCTATCTGTTCACCGGCTACAGCAATTCGCCGGCGCTGGACCTCCGCAAGCCGGAGGCCGCCAATTTCATGCAGGGGCAGCTTGCGACCCTGATCAACGCGGCGCAAATCTATCCGGCCCCCGGCATCTCGGGCTTCAAGATCGACCGCGGCGGCGAGGGCGAAATGCCCGACGCCCAGATCAACCAGCTCACCACCCTGATGCAGAAAACCGCCGGCGCCGCGTTCCAGTCCCAGGTCGGTGACGACTACTTCCTGTTCGCGCGCAACATCAACGACACCGGCCGCCAGTATGCCGCGGTCTGGAGCGGCGATCCGGACACCACCTTCCAGGCGTTCCAGACCTCCCTCATCAACGGCATCCGCAGCGGCCTGATCAACTTCCCCATCTGGGGCTCGGACGTGGGCGGCTACTCCGGCACCGCGCCGACCAAGGAACTCTACGCCCGCTGGTTCGGCTTCGGTGCCTATTCGCCCATGATGGAAGTCATGCAGATGCCCGGCCGCACGATATGGTTTGATTACGACAAGTCGCCGCCGCCCGCGGGCCAGAAGACGCTGGTGCAGATCGCCGCGGAGTCCGCCCAGGCGCATCATGATTTGATGCCCTACACCTATTCACTGGCGGCGCAGAACCGGCTCAACGGCGTGCCGCTCATCCGGGCGATGGTGCTGGAATTCCCCGCCGACACCGCGGTCCAGACGCTGGCGACGCAGTACATGTATGGCCCGAGCCTGCTGGTGGCGCCCGTCGTCACCTCCGGGGCGACGTCGCGCACCGTCTATCTGCCGGCGGGCCGGTGGCTCGACTACAACAACCGCACGACGCGCTACGCCGGCGCGGCCACGGTCACGGCCGCCGCGCCCCTGGGCGCCGTGCCGGTGTATGTGCGGGAAGGCGCGATCATTCCCCGCGGGGATATCCTGCAAACCAACAACAACTGGTCCGCCAACTGGGCCCCGGCGCTCCGCATTGAATGCTTCCCGGCCATCGCGGGCACGTCCACCTTCTCCTATTACGACGGCACGGCCCTCTCGAACATCGCCTGCACCACCACCGCGGGCGTGGGCATCCACATCACGGCGGACAGCCTCCCCTATGCGGGTGCCTTGGATGTCTACTGCTCGTTGCCTGCGACGGTCACGCTCAATGGTCTGGCGGTGACGAATTACACCTACGATGCCGCGACGCAACTGCTGCGCGTTCCCTGCCCGGCCGGCGGCGTCACGCTGGACCTGGCGGGCAGCCGCAGCGTCTGGCCGTAACGTGGCTGCCGGTGATTTTACGTTTTGCGGAGAAGCAATTTTGGGTTGAAATCCTTCCGTCATAGCTCCATGATGATTTGGTGTTTTCACATCCTGGAGACCTGCATGAAAACCGCTGGCACAATTTTGGTGATGGTTCTGGGCTGGGCCGGTGCGAGCTTGGCCGCCGCACCGGGGGCGCCGGCGACGCGCATCACGCGGCCTCCGGCAACCGCTCCGGCGCCGACCGCCGACGCCTTCCTCGCCACCGCCCCGGCGCTCAAGGAACGCGTCGCCTGGGTTACGGGGACCGGCAAGCGCATGGACTATCCGGATTGGTCCGCGGCGCAAAAAGCCCGGCTGGAACTGTTCTACCGCCGCATGGCCAACGGAGACCGCGACTTGACCATGCGTCTGCCCACCGAAAAGGTGGACAGCGGCGGACGCTTTTTCTTCACGGCGGACGTGGCCTTTGACGTGTATGCCGCCCAGGTGGCCCACGTGCTGTATGTCGAGTCCCATCATCTGGTGCCCTGGTCGCTGCAAAACCGCCCCGCCGGCGAACTTGACGAACTCCTGAATTCCAACGCCTATTTCAGCCGCATCGGACCCTCCACTGGCAACACGTATCCCGCGGGCATCCAGGCCGACCGCGATTTCATGGAAGTGCCGGAGAACGACGCGCTGGGCGAACTGATCGGCGATCCGCGCGTCGGCTACGATTTCCTGTCGGGGAAAACCTCCGCCACGCACAAGTCGCTGATCGGCAAAACGGAACTCGAAACGCTGGCCAACCTCTCCGTTTGGCTGCGCGACAACGTCACGCACGGGCCGCTGGAGGGGAATACGATGGAACGCGTGAAAGCCCAGCGGTGGCTGGAGCAGCGTTTGCAACCCTCCAAGGGGAGCAAGACGGCGATGGCGGTGATGGGCTGCCATTCGTCGGCCAAGCTGCTGGTGGACCTGGCGCGCAGCGTCAACCTTCCGCTGCTCCACGCGCGCGCCCTGGACAACGCCCTGGGCGACCAGGGCGGCTCCTTCTTCAGCCACACCCACGGCAGCCTGATCTACAACTGGGGTGGCAAGGGTGGGCCGCGCGTGCTGTGGCATGTCGATGAACTCAACGCCAGCCCCTGTGATGTCTGCTTCCCCATCGACCCCAAAACCGGGGCTCTCGCTACCCCGGAAGCGGCCACGCAACTGTTCTTTGACGAAATGTGGGCCACGCCGCCCACCCTGGCCAAAGCCGGCTTTGTGTACAAGATCGAGCGGGTGTTTCCCGGCCAGGGGCAGGGCAAGGTGACACGCGGCCAGTATGAAGACCGCCAGGAATTCGGCTTCCTGTGCGGCGCGTGGAAAAAGAAGGGCCAGTCGAATCTCGGCGAGCTCTACCTGCTGGCCCACGATTACGCCCTGTGCGGGGAACCATTGCTCTCCATGCTGGCCGGCGAGCGGCTCGAAGGACAGCTCACCAGCAACATCAAGCTCTTCTCGGGGGATATGCCCGCCGCCGACCTGCCGCCGATACCTACCATGGCGGAATTCAACGCCCGCGCGGCCCTGGGGCTCAAGGCGCTGGGGGGCGCGGCGCAGTTGGACCAGAAGGTTAAGGCGTATGAAGCCTCCCGTGGCGGCAACTTACTGGTGCCGCAGAAGTGAGGCTGGCGACGGGATGTAACCTGTCCCGCGTTGAGGCGTTGAGCCTACGGGTCAATTCTCCGCGGAGAACTTTTTCGCA
>CAIPTQ010000315.1 GCA_903868035.1 uncultured Phycisphaerales bacterium | reverse complement strand
CAAAGGAGAATGCGTTGCAGTCGAGGAGCCGAGCGTGACGCCTTTGCCGAACGCGAGCGCTACGCCTACGCCGCAATGCTTTTTCAACGGTTCAGCGTGTTGTTTGAGCGCGCAGCCTGGCGAGTGCGATTATCCTCCGCCTGCGAATTGCGGTGTTGGTTGGGCGGCGGGGGTTGGGGGAGGGGGAGGTGTTGCGGAAGAAGCTGTTGCAGGCGGCGGTGTCGTTGGAGGCGAATTCGACGCATCCTTTGGCGAGTGCCGTGGTGCGGGCGGCGGCGGCGGAGGGGATTGAGGCGTTGGCGGTGGCGGATTTTTTGCAGGAAGCGGGGGCGGGGATTCGGGGGACGGTGGCGGGGCAGGCGTGCGTGATTGGGAGCCCGGCGCTGCTGACGGGGCTGTGCCAGACGCGGACGCTGGAGCGGCTGACACAGCGCATTGAGGCGGCGCATGGGGCGGGGGAGACGGCGGTGGTGTTGTTTTATGCGGGGCATGCGGCGGTGCTGCGGTTTTCCGACACGGTGCGCGAAGGGGCGGCGCAGGTGATTGCCACGCTGCATGGGATGGGGGTGCGGCCTTTGGTGATGCTGACGGGGGACAACAAGAAGGTGGCGGCGGCAGTGGGGGCGAGTTTGGGGTTGGATGAGGTGCGGGCGGAGCTGCTGCCGGAGAACAAATTGTCGGCGGTGACGGAGTTGGTGAAGTTGCATGGGGCGGTGGGGATGGTGGGGGATGGGATCAACGATGCGCCGGCGCTGGCGCGGGCGACGGTGGGGATCGCGATGGGGTCGATCGGGTCGGACGCGGCGATGCAGGCGGCGGATGTGGTGCTGCTGTCGGATGCGATTGAGCGATTGCCGTGGCTGATTAGGACGGCGCGGCGTTCGCGGCGGGTGATGGCGCAGAGTCTGGTGGTTGCGCGTGGGGTGATTGGGGTGCTGGGGGTGTGCTCGCTGGCGGGGGTGGTGAATTTGTCTTTGGGGGTGGTGGGACATGAGGGTTCGACGCTGCTGGTGGTGGGGAATGGGTTGCGGTTGCTGGTCAGTGGTCAGTTGCCAGTGGACAGTGGTCAGAAGGGGAATAGAAAATAGAAAAGGGAAAATAGAAAAAGGGGGAAGGGGGGGCGGGTGGAAAACGGGGAACCCGAGCAACGATTCATGGAATCTTTTCCGCCTATTTTTTAACTGTTCCGGTTCGCATAGGTAATACCGTTGCGGTACAATTTTGGCCATGCGATTCGATTGGGACATACTGAAGGCCGATGCCAATCGGCGCAAACACCGCGTATCATTTGAAGAGGCCTGCACGATCTTCGCGGATCGGTTCATTCTGACGATTCACGATGCGGGGCACTCCGAGGAAGAGCGGTGGGCCAGCATGGCGCTCTCATCCGCAGGCCGGGTGCTGGTGGTGGTCCACACCTGGCCGGAGCCGGATCAACTGGGCGACGAACGCGTGCGGATCATCTCCGCCCGGCGGGCCGATAAGCAGGAACAACGCGTCTACTTGGAGCGCAAACGATGAAGAAACATTATGACTTTCGCAAGGCGTCACAGGGCAAGATGTACCGTCCGGCGGACAAGTTGCGCATCCCGGTTTACCTCGACCGGGACGTGGAACGCGGCTTGGCCGCGGCCAAACAAGGGGCCGATGTCAACCTTTCCCTGATCGTCAATGCGATCCTGCGGAAAGAAATCGAGGTGGCGGAGATGCTCCAAAGCTAACCAGACCGGCGGTCAGCGATGAGGAGCGCAAGGCGTTGGGGCTAGGGCATGAGGGCTCGACGCTGCTGGTGGTGCTGAATGGGTTGAGATTGCTGGTGGCGGCGAAGGAGTGATGTACGTGCTGCGGTTCCTGACCCATGCCGACTATAACAAGGACAAATGGAAGGAACAGCTATGAAAACACTCAACAGCGAAAAAACTCGCGACGCCTATCTGGATTTGATCCGGCGGTTTCCCCTGCGTCCCATCCGCGACGATGCCCAGGCCGGCCAGGCCGCAAAAATCCTCGAACGTTATTTTCCGCGCGGCGATCTGGATGCGGGCACTGCCGATTACATCCATGCGCTGGCTACGCTCCTGGCCGATTATCAGGATCGCCGCCATCCCGTCGAAACCGCGCACATCCCCCCGCTGTCGTTGCTCCGGCATTTGATGGAACAACACGCCATGTCCACCGCCGACCTCGGCCGCCTGCTGGGCAACAGCGGGCTGGCCTCCATGATTCTCCATGGCAAACGTGCCATCAGCAAAACCAATGCGAAAATCCTGGCCCAACAATTCGGACTGGAACCTGGGACTTT
>CAIPTQ010000314.1 GCA_903868035.1 uncultured Phycisphaerales bacterium | reverse complement strand
CGGTGCTGCCCGCGGCGGCGGCGGCGGCGGCGGCGGCGCGGCCCCGCTGGTCGGACGCATTTATGCCGACTCCGATCCCCGCACCAACACCGTTATTCTCAACGGTCCGGCCGACCAGGTGGCCCAGGCCGTGGACATGCTCAATCGCATTGAATCCATCCCCATCGACCTGCTCAATACCAGCGTCTTTTTCATCAAAAATCTCCGCAACGCCCAGGCGACCAGCATCGTCCCGGTGCTCAACAGCATCTTTGGCGGCGGCGGCGGCGTCGGCGGTGGCGGAGTCCTCGGCGGCACGACCGGCCGTGGCGCCACCACCGGGTTCGGCGGCGGCACCACTGGCGGTCGCGGCGGCACCAGCGGCTTCGGCGGCACCGGCGGCACCACTGGCGGTCGCGGCGGCACCACCGGCGGTCGCGGCGGTTATACCGATGACACCACCGGCAGCGCCTTTGCCGGCGGCCTCGGCGGCGATACCGCCACCACCGGCGGCGGCACTGACACCGCGGGCGGTTCCGGCCGGGCCTTCGGCGGTGGTGGTGGTGGTGGTGGCGGCGGCGGCGGCGGACGTGGCGGCGGCGCGGGTGGCGGCGGCTTTGGCGGCGGCGGCGGCACCGGTTTCGGTGCGGGTACTGGCGGCGGGCGCGGCGGAACCACCGCGGCCAATACCGGTCGCATCGGCGGCGTGGGCACCGCGGCTTCCGCGCTGGCGGGCGCAGCCTATTTCGTGCCCAACGCCGACACCAACTCCGTACTGGTCACCACCGACAGACTTTATGAGGAACGCGTCCGCGGCATCATCGATGAACTCGACCGCCCCGTGCCCCAGGTCCTCATCAAGGTTCTAGTCGCCGAAGTCACCCACACCAACGGCGACGACATCGGCTTTGAATTCGGCCTCAGTGACAACCTCCGCCAATCCGTGGACATCAACGGCAACAACCTGGTCCTCGGCGTCCTCGGCGGCAGCGACTTTGGCATTAAAAACTCCGGCGGCGGCTTCAAGATCGGCCTGGTCGAAAGCCAGATTCAGGCCACCCTCCGCGCCCTGGCCCACCAGAACAAGCTCGAAGTCCTCTCCCGCCCCTACATCCTCACCCAGGACAACCAGGACGCCTACATGATCATCGGCCAGCAGGTGCCCTACATCACCAACACCCAGATCACCAACACCGGCCAGACCATCAACTCCGTCTCCTACACCCAGGTCGGCATCATCCTGGAGGTCTGGCCCCACATCAATCCCGACGGCCTGGTCACCATGGACATCGCCCCGCAGGTCTCCCAGCTTGATGCCGGCTCGGGCGTGCCCATATCCTCCAACGTCAACGCCCCGACCTTCACCACCCGCTCGGCCGTCAGCCGCGTGGCCATCAAGAATGGCGAGACCATCGTCATCGGCGGCCTGATGCAGGATCAAAAGCAGCAGATCATCAATAAGATACCCGTCCTGGGCGACATTCCCTACCTGGGGATGCTCTTTAAGCGCACCACCAATGAAAAGGTGAAGACCGAACTGCTGATCTTCCTCACGCCGCACGTGGCCATGAACCCCAACGTCCTCCAAAAGATGTCTGACGAGGAAATGATGGATCTCAAGCTGGTGCCGACGGCCGTCCAACCCGGCACGTGGGACCAACAGATGAAGGGCATGGACGCCGGCAAAACCACGACCCAGCCGCAGACCGAAATTCGCGTCGAACGTGGAAATCTCACACCCAGGCTGCCATGAAGATAGTGTTTGCATATGCCGCGGCCTTGGGTTTGGCGCTGGCTATGGTCGCCTGTGAGGCGACGGCGCCCGACCGCCGTGCCAACGCCAGTGCGGAACTGGACGCGTTTTACGGCGGCAACCGGAGCGGGTTCCAAGTCGGCGCCGCCAACACCCCCGTCAGCGTCAAGCCCGCCCCGGGCGGGGAGGTGATGCCGGTGGTTCCCGGCGCCAACGATCCTGCGCTCGACTGGGCGGATACCTGCGCCAGCAACCTCGATGAGCTCACCGGCGCGCTGCTGCTTTACTACAGCGTCAACAAAGCGCTCCCCCCCACCCTGGACCAGCTTCCCCCATTATCCCCCAGCGGCGAGCGCATCAGCCTCACCTGCCCGGTGAGCGGCAAACGCTATGTCTATATCCCCGAGGGGCTCAAGCCGCCGGTGATTGTCAATGACAAGGGCGACTTCCAGGAGGGCACCCTGCTGATTCTTTACGATGCCGAGCCCTCCCACCAGATGGTCCAGCATCTCACCGACGGCAATAATAACTATGACCTCAAAAAACCCGCGCGGTTCGGCATCGTGATGGAACCCCGCCGGGCCGTCCTGGGGCAGTCGGTCCAGATGTTCGTGGTGCCCATCGAACAGAATCTGCTGGATATGTACCTGCGTAATTCCCGGCAAACGGCGCCCGCCCCGGCCCCGCGGCCCGCGAATGGAGTTTGGTAGCCCCGGCTTACGACCGCATCCACGGCGCGACGTGTTCCGCCAGGTGCGTCTCGCAACCGCAGGAGATGTGCCCGCCGTAGTGGCGGCCCGTATCCGCCATTTCGGGCATCCAGGGGAGTTGGATCAGCTTCTCATCATAGAGCCGCCGCGCCTCGGCGCTCAGGTTGGCCGGCATCTGGAACCCGGTGCAGCCGGCGGCCCGGGTGAATTTCCGGTCGGTCGTGCCGAAGATGCGCGTCCCCCAGCCCAGCACGAACGTGTCGCGCGTCGAGTACGAATTCAGCAGGCCCTTGCGCGTCCGCGCCAGCGCCCCGGACAGGTCGTACGTCGGCGAGAGCGCCGCGCCCAGCAGCACGATCGAATCAATCCGCCGGCCCTCCGGCAGCGCCTCGGCCGCGAACACCGCGATGCCCGCCCCCCCGCTCTGCGCCACCAGGTGTACCGGCCGGCCGGGATACGCATCCTGATACCGGCAAATCTCCCGGGCAATGTCCCCGGCGCGCCGGCGGTTGCGGTCGAGGCGCGTGATGTTGGCCAGGTATCCGCCCGGGAACTCCAGCCCCCAGTTGAACACCCGGATCGCCCCGCGCACCCCGCCCTGATGCAGCCCGTCGCACATGCCGTACGTGAAGACCGATTCCGCCTCGATGCCCGGCAGCACCAGCGTCAGGCCCTCGGCCAGCAGCGCCGGATCCAGCGTGCGCGGCTGGACGATCCCCAGCCCCCGGCGCACCCACAACGACAAAAATCCCGCGCGGGCACCCACGCCTTCCACCAGTCGATGCCACAGGTGCTTGGCCCGCCGGTGTACCTTGGGGAAGGCGGGCCTGTGGAGGCTGCCGGCCAGGCCGCAGGCCGTGTCCCCGCGCGCTGCCGGAAATGTCGCCTCAATCAAAGTCATGCCAACCTCATGCCCCAGCTATCGGCCCCTGGGCCGCAAATCGTCAAAAGACTTTAGCATGACTCTGACGGAAGACAAACATATCGCCCACAAAATTAATATTTCCTGCCCACCCGCCTTGTCCCGCGATCCACCCGCCATCAAACCCCTATCCCCTCATGCCGCCCTGTGCATAGAATGGTCGGCATGAGCGCGCAACACGTCAGTCATTGGCCTTCCTGGCCGCTACCCGTGGCGCCCGGCGACGTCACCGTCACCGGCCGGCAGGTCTGCGGCTATCTGCCCGGCCGGCTGGCGACGTTTCGCGCCTTTGAGGCCCAGGCCGTCCCCGGCGCGGCATATCAACTGCTGCAGGATGCCGGTTTCCGGCGCAGCGGCTCTTATATCTATCAGCCGATGTGTGCCGGCTGCCGCGACTGCGCGCCCCTGCGCGTGCCCGTGGACGCGTTTACGCCCTCCCGCAGCCAGCGCCGCGTCCGGCGGCGGAACCAGGACCTCGTCGTACACGCCGGCACCCCCGAGGCCACCCGCGAAAAATGGGAACTCTACGACACCTACCAGCGCCAATGGCACGGCAAAACCGCCGGCCCCAACGCGGACCTCATGGAATTCGTGGACTTCCTCTACCGCTCCCCCGTCGAAGCCGTGGAATTCGAGTACCGCGACCCCGGGGGCCGCCTGCTGGGCGTGGGCCTGTGCGACCTGTGCCCCGAAAGCCTCAGCAGCGTCTACTTCTACTTCGACCCGCGCCACGCCCGCCGCTCCCTGGGCACCTTCAGCGCCTTGTACGAAATCCAGTGGGCCCGCGACATGAAGCTCCACTACTGGTACGCCGGCTATTGGATCCAGGACTGCCCCGCCATGAACTACAAATCCCGCTTCCGGCCCTGCGAAATCCTCTCCACCGACGGCCAATGGCGCGCCCTCGAAGCCCCCGCCGCCTGATCACCTGCCCAGCACATCCAGCAGCATCACCGTCGGCTCGCTCACCACGCGGTTGGCGTTGTCGCCGAACAGGTCGTTCGCCTTCGCCTGCCGGCCGATGAAAAACAGCATCAGCCGCGGATTCCCCTGCAACCCCGGCAGCGGCTCGAACCGCACCTCCTGCGTCTGCGGATCCGGCCCCGGCGCCTTCTCCAGGGCCACCGCCAACGTGCCCCCGGCCGTCGCGGCCACCACCACGTACTGCGCCTCGGGCATCTTCCGCAGCCCCCGCACCGTCAGCTTGCCCGTCAGCGGCTTGGTGATGTCGATGGTGTTGCGGCTGTCCAGAGTCAGCGATTCGATCTTCACCTCCGGCACCATCAACGTGCCCCAGCTATGTACCTGGCCGCTGGCCAGGTTCATCCGCGTGCCCGCATTGGCCATGGTCTGCGCGTCGGAATACTCCAGCATCAGCAGCTTGCCATAAGCGCCGATCACCGCGGTCGTCCTCCCCCGCCGCAGAATGCCCGCCCCGATGGTGAACAGAAATCCCTGGTGGGCGTTGGCGCTGATATCCATCGTGTCCGACAGCACCTTCGCCAGGTTGTCCGCATTGCCGGCGGTGATGTTCGCGCCGAACCACTGCATCGTCTGCCCCTTCATCGCCCAGTAGTCCACCGTCTGCGCCGCCCCCTCCAGCTTCGTGAAACGCATCTCCGGCAGGACAAATTTATCGGCGAATCCCGGCAGCGTGAGCTTCAATTGCCCCCCGGCCAGCGTCGCGGCCGTCTCCTGGCCGGCCGCGCCCGCCAGGTCCAGCCGCAGGCGCGCTTCGTCGGTGCCGTCCTTGACGAGCACGCTCCGCCCCGTCGTTTTCTTGAGCGCCTGATTGGTGTTGTCCGTAAGCTCCGCCGTCACCGTGTGGTCGGCCTTGAAACTCAGGTCCAGACGCCACGGCGCCAGGTAATTGCCGTCCGGCACGTTGTCCGATTTGATCCCCTTGGCCAGGTTGGCTTTCTTGAGCGCCGCGCCGTCCAGCGTCACCTCCGTGCAGCGCCACGTGCCCGTGAGCTGCTCGCCGACGGTCAGCGTGCCCGTCTCCCGCAGCTCATGGCAGTTCATCACATCGATGCGCTCCTGCGCCGCCACCACCGTGCCGATGTAGCCCGTGATCCGCACCAGTTGATCCGGCTTGAGCTTCAGGGCGGCCTCCTCGGAAGCCTTGTCCATATGACAGGTGAAATGCGCCGCCACGTCGTCGGCCTGGGCGCGCCCCACCAGCACGACGCGCACCTCCGTCTTTCCGCCGCCCGCCGGACGGCTCGCCGTGCCGGTCACCGGAGGATCCAGCGAAACTGTCCGCACCTCGCGCACGCGGCCCTCCACGCTGAAATTGCGGGCGTCGCTCCGCGACACCAGCGTATTGGCATTGCCCGGAAACCCCTTGAGTATCACATCCGCCGGCACCGCCGGGGCCATTTTCGTGGTGGCCGGGGCGGTAGCAGTGGCGGTGGCGGTGGCAGGCTGGGTCATGGATGCCGGTCCCCGCCCCAGCGCCCCGCTGAAGGCCGCGCCCGTCAGCGCTGCCGCCAGCGCCCCGGCGGCAATCATCCGGCGCTGCTTCCTCTGCTCGTGGCCCTTCCCGCGCATGTGAACCTCCATCGTAAATCCCGCTCCCGACAACACTTTACGATCATAGGCATGGCGCAGGGCAATCGCAAACGCTGGATTCTCCGCGGCTGGTTACTTGCTATGTCATTGCGGTATGATAAGTGTGCATTATGAACAAGACCGAACATCATCTTCTGGAAGTCGTGGCCCTCTTGGAGGATCTGCCCGAGCGGCAGCTTCACCGGGGCGACGTGGGCACCATCGTGGAATTGCTCAGCCCGGAGGTTGTGGAAGTCGAATTCGCCGATGATGCCGGCCGGACCATAGCCCTGGCCCCGATCCCGCATCGGCAACTCCTTCCCCTCCGCGCACCCATTCTCTTTCGCAAGACGGCCTGATTTGCCCATTATTCCTCCCAACCTCCCCGTCCTCGTCACCGGCGGTGCCGGCTTCATCGGCTCCCACCTCACCCGCGAACTGGTCCGCCTGGGTGCCGCCGTCCTCGTCCTCGACAACTTCTCCCACGGCACCCGCGAAAACCTCGCCGATATCGCCCCCCGCATCGGCATCCTCGAAGGCGACATCCGCAGCCCCGACGACTGCGCCCTGGCCCTGCGCGACCGCGCCCTCGTCTTCCACCTCGCCGCCCTGGGCTCCGTCCCCGCCTCCGTCGATAACCCGCGCCTCTACAACGAGGTCAACATCACCGGCACGTTCAACATCCTCCACGCCGCCGCCCAGGCCGGCGCCCGGCGCGTCGTCTACTCCGCCTCCTCCGCCGCCTACGGCGACACCCCCGTGCTCCCCAAGGTCGAGACCATGTCCCCCGCCCCCAAGAGCCCCTACGCCGTCACCAAGCTCGTCGGCGAATACTATTGCCGCGTCTTCGCCGAAGTCTACGGCCTCTCCACCGCGTGCCTGCGCTACTTCAACGTTTTCGGCCCCCGCCAGAATCCCAACTCACAATATGCCGCCGTCATTCCCGCCTTCATCGCCGCCCTGCTTAAGGGCCAGCCGCCCCGCATCTACGGCGACGGCGGACAAACCCGCGACTTCTGCTTCGTGGACAACGTCGTCCGCGCCAACCTGCTCGCCGCCACCTGCGAAAAGCCCCTCGCCGGCGAGGTCGTCAACATCGCCTGCGGCCAAAGCACCAGCCTCAACGCCATGCTCGCCCGGATGCAAACCCTCCTGAAAACCACCCTCGCCCCCCAGTATCTCCCCCCCCGCGCCGGCGACGTGCGCGACTCCCTCGCCGACATCTCCGCCGCCCGCAACCTCATCGGCTACGAACCCGCCGTACACTTCGCCGAGGGCCTCGAACGTACCCTCCGTCAATACCCTTATTGAATCGCCGATACCTATTTCGGTCTCAGGTCGATTATTTCCCGCTACCGTTCTTTTGATGGGGTATGAGCCTGACGATGCCCGCGACCAGCAGGAGGTCCAGGGTTACGAAGTGGTCGGGCATGCCCACCGCCACGAGCCGGCCATCGGCGGAGTGCTTCGAGTCATTCGTAATTCCCCTTCTTACCCGCGCTCATCAGATCGTGCCCGCAAACTTCCGCATGCCTGCAACAAATCCAGGCAGCCCCTGCCGCTCCAGACACGCCAGATATTCCTCAACCGTCATCGGCGGTTTCTTGAGTCGCGCGCGCAACCGCTTGATCGCCTGACACACCGGATCGCGCGCCATGGCCAGCAACGACATGAGAAATTCGTCCGGATGCCGTGCTTCAATGCCATACGGAACCAGCGTTTTCCCCGGAAAATCCTTCCCATTGAAAGTCACAATCACCTCCGCTCCGGCGACCAGCGCCGCCGCCAACACATGCCGATCATCCGGGTCCGGCAGCCTCAGCCCATCAATCAATATCTCATATCCAGTGACCAGACACCCCGGCACCGCTTGATCCATCAACAACCGCGTCCGCTGCAAGTTTTCCGGCTTCAAATCCGGACGCACCTTCCGCAAATTCGACATCCATTCCTTGTGAATCCGTTCCGTCCAGCGCGCGCGATAGATGCCCTCCACGCTCAGTTCCAGCAAGACGTCGCGCAGCGGCGCCGGATACAATACACACGCATCCAATATCACGGCCGCCGGCATGTCCATCCCTCAATACCCCATCCCCATTTCCTGCGCCTGTTCCACCAGGTCATCCATCGCCTTCCCCTGCGCCTGCAAACGCGCCTGCTTGTACGCCATCAAATCCTTGAACAGTATCCGCCGATGCGTGCCCACCATCTGATGCGGAATCCGCCGGCTCCGTAGCTCCTTGACGATGAACGGCCGCGACACCCCCAATATCTCCGCCGCCTGCTGCGTCGTCAGTCGCGCCTGGATCGGCAGCAGCCTCACCGCATTCCCCTTGCTCATCTCCGCCAGCAGCCGCACCAGCAACTCCACCGCCCCCCGCGGCAGGTCCACACCCTGCGCCTTGCGCCCGGGAATCGATAAGCGAATGACCTTGCCTCCCGCCGCCAATGCCGCCAGTTTCCGGCTCGACTCCCGGGCGATCCTGGCCTCTTCCGCCGACGGCGCCATCGATTCGTTCACATACACCATAAAACACCTCTTCTTCATCTTATCGACAAACGAAACAAAAGCAATAAACGAAATAAACAGAATTTCGCCCAACCGAAAATCCCTCCCCGCGCGTCTTCACTCCTGCGGTATTGTCTGTTATTGACTGGTACGAAAATATGATGGATCCATCGCGCGGCAATTTTTCAATCCCCCGAAACACGGGTATGCCGCCGCACATGCCCCCCTTCCTTCCGTCGCAATCTCCGCTTCACTCCGCCGTTCTTCCTTTAGGCTCCTTAGGACTGGCGCATCAATAACTGTCAAAAGTGGCAGGCACACTCCGTGTGCCGTTGCGCCCTTGGCAGACGGCACTTGGAAAGTGCCTGCTACTTTGACGGAGACAGTGATTGATTCGCCAATCCTTACCCCCCGCACCCTTCTTGGAAAGGACTCCCCATGTCAATTTCCCGCCGCTGGCTCCTCCCCTCATTGTGCCTCGCCCTGCTCTCCTCCCGCGCCTTCGCCGATGGTGCCGAATGCAACGGCTGGGGCGAATTCCGCGGCATCCGCGTCCAGGGCCAGCTCTCCCCCTTCTCCACCAGCTTCAAAATCGCCGGACCCGACGGCAAAATCACCGCCTTCTCCGCCACCCAAACCACCGCCAATCCCCTCTTCACCCGCACCGGCGACTCCCAAACCTCCTCCGCCGCCATCGGCGGCGGCGCCCTCAATTACCGCCAAACCGTCCAAGACACCGCCCCCGGTGCCGCCAAAGTCTCCGTCTCCATCACCGCCAACCGCGCCCTCGCTAGTGCGTATTACTTCGTCACGCTGCCCGCCGATCTATATTCCGGCGGCACGGCGGAGTTTGTCGGCCTCAAGGGTGAGGATTTCGTTCCCCTCACTCTCGCTCCGCGGCCCGCTGGGGACAAATACGGCATGGCCAAAGTCAAAGGCTTGAGAATTTCCACCCCCACCCACACCATCGAACTCACCTGCGACAATGCCGTCGAATTCACCGTCTTGCGCGATAAGTTCATCGACACCGACTACAAAATGCAGCCCGAACTCAGCCTCCCCGTCGATCCCAAATCCCTCGACCGCATCGCCTTCTGCTTCCCCCTGGCCACCGGCAACATGACCCAGGGCCAAACCGCCACCGCTACCTTCACCATCAAAACCACCACCACCCCCGACAAAACCCCCCTCAAACTCAACCACGACCTGACCCACCCCGGCCCCGGCTTCGACGGCATCGGCGGCAACTTCCGCATCCAAAGCGCCGCGCAGGACCAGGCCCACCTGACCTACAATCTTGAGAACATGCGTGTCGCCTGGGGCCGCGTCGAAATGCCCCTCGCCCAATGGGCCCCCCAGGAAAACGTCGATCCCGCCGCCACCGCGCCCGCTACCGCCCCGGCCACCAATCCCGCGGTCGCCTTCGGTGGTCCCGGTGGGCGCAGTGGACGAGGCGGCGGTGCCGGTGGTCCCAACAACGCCTCCGTCCGCCAGGCCATGGAAATGGCCCGCACCCTCGCCCAGAAAAACATCCCCTTCTTCATCAGCACCTGGGGCATCCCCCAATGGGCCACCGCCCCCTCCCAGCGCCGGCCCGACCAACCCCAGGGCATTCAGGCCGGCAAGTTCAACCCCGACAAAATGCCCGCCCTCTACAAGGCCATCGGCTCCTACCTCACCTACCTCAAAACCAACTACAACGCCGAGCCGGTCTCCTTCTCCTTCAACGAATCCGACCTGGGCATCAACATCCTCTTCACCCCCCAGCAGCACGCCGACCTCATCAAGGGCCTGGGCAAATACCTCGCATCCCAGGGCCTCAAAACCAAAATGCTCCTCGCCGACGCCGCCAGTCCCCACCCCCTCCAGTTTGTCGATCCCGCCCTCAAGGACCCCGAGTGCCGCAAGTACATCAACGCCGTCTCCTTCCACTCCTGGCACGACGGCACCCCCGAGGAATTCACCGCCTGGGGCAAAATCGCCCGCGACCTCAACGTCCCCCTCTTCTGCGGCGAGGGCGGCATCGACGCCGACGCCCACCGCTATTCGCAAATCTTCTCCGAACCCTGGTTCTGCCTCAACGAAATCGACACCTACCTGGGCATCATGCAGTACGGCCAGGCCGCCTCCGTCCTCCACTGGCAGCTCACCGAAAACTACGGCGTGCTGGCCGGCGGTCGCGGCGGGGCCGCGCTCCAGCCCACACGCCGCTTCTTCCACCTCAAACAACTCGACCTCACACCCCCCGGCACGCCCTTCCTCCCACTGCTCGGCGACGCCCCCACCCCCCCCGCCAATCTCACCCGCGCCGCCTATGGCAACGCAGAAAAAGGCTACGCCATCCACCTTCTGAACACCGGCGCCCCACGCGACCTCACCCTCACCGGCCTCCCCGCCTCCCTCAAGGAACTTCGCGTCTTTGTCACCGACGCCATGCGTCAGATGAAGGAACTCGATAAACTGCCCGTCACCGGCGGCTCGGTGAAGGTCACGCTCGATCCCGAAGCGCTCACCACGCTGACCAGCCCCTGACGCCAGATCAACAGATGATCGGAGCCGCGACCGTAAGGGAGCGACCATTAACGCACCGCAAACTATTTTTGGGAGTCTACACATGAAAAAGCTGCTCATCCCCAGTCTTCTGGCCGCCTCCGTTTTCTGCACCGCCGCCGCCCGCGCGGACACCGAATGGGGCCAAACCGGTGATCTGCGCGAGTTCCGCTACCAGGGCGAACCCATCGGCTTGACCACCAATATCCGCATGACCTCGCCGGATGGCACCCAAAGCGCACCCGCACAACTTCAGAGTACCGGGCGCACTGGTACGCGTATCTCCCTCAACGGCGGTCTCAGTGTTGGCACCGCCGGTGCCGGGGGCGGTGCGGGAGGCGCTGGCGGAGGGGCGGCGGGTGCTGGACGAGGCGGGCGGGGCGGGGCCGCCGCGGCCGGCGACGTGAGTGTCCGCGTGCAAATTGACGACACGGCACCCGACACCACCACGTTCGATGTTCAAGGCACCACTGCCATCCCCCTGGAGGGCCTCTACTATTGGTTCAATTTCGCCGGTGGCAACTTTGCCAACGGCAACGCCGAATTCGTTCCCGCCACAGCCGGTGCCGCCGCTACCAAAGTCTCCCTCGCCAGCCTGCCCCAAGGCAGCACGAAGTATGTTGATGCCACCGTCAAATCCATCCGCATCACGGGCACTGCCAATCGGGCCGTCGAATTCACTTTCGCCGGCCCGACGCACGTCGTCATTCAGGAAACCCGTGGCGGCGGCGGCCGTCGCGGAGGCGGCGGGGGTGGCGGGGCGCCGGGCGGTGGCGTGGGCGGTGGACCCTCCACCTATAATCTCCTGATACCCGCCAGCGCTGCGGCGCTCACTGCCGCCGCGCCCTTCCACACCACCTTCACCCTCAAGGCCACCTGTAACCTCGACACCGTACCCGTCAAACTCACCCTCGATCCCTCCAAAACCGGCCCCGCCTTCGTCGGCATCGGCGGCAACTTCCGCCTCCAAAGCGCCGTCGATCCCGTCCACATCGCCTACAACCTCGAGAACCTCCGCGTCGCCTGGGGCCGCGTCGAGATGCCCCTGAGTTCCTGGCAGACCACCGAAACCGCCGATCCCACCGCCGCGCCGCTGCCCAACAACGTCCGCCAGGCCATGGAAATGGCCCAAACCCTCGCCAAAAAGAAAATCCCCTTCATCATCAGCGATTGGTCCGCCCCCGGCTGGGCCACGGTGGCCGGCGGCGGTCGGGGCGGCGGCGGCGGCGGGGGGGGGGGCGGTGGAGGAAACATCGCCCCCGAAAAATGGCCCGCCATGTACAAGGGCATTACCTCCTACATTGTCTACCTGAAAAAGAACTACGCCGCTGAGCCGGCATACTTCTCCTTCAACGAAGCCGACCAGGGCATCAACGTGCGGCTTTCGCCCCAAGATCACGCCAACACCATCAAAGGCCTCGGCGCCGCCTTCGCTCAAGCCGGCCTGGCCACCAAGCTCCTCCTGGGCGACACCGGCAATCCCCAGTCCCGCCCCGCCAATTTCATCGATGTCGCCGTCGCCGATCCCGAGGCCATGAAATACGTCGGTGCCGTCTCCTACCACTGCTGGACCGGCGGCAGCGATCAGATCATCGCCAAATGGGGCCAGATCGCCCAGCAGTTCAAGCTCCCGTGCCTGGTCGGCGAGGGCGGCACCGATCCCAACAGCTACCGCTACGCCAGCCTCTTCCTGGAGCCTTGGTATTCCCTGGATGAAATCAACCTCTATCTGCGCTGCATGGCCCTCTCACAAGCCGCTTCCATCCTGCACTGGCAGCTTACCGAGAACATGGGCGTCCTCACCGGCGGCCGCAACGGAGCGCCCCTGCAGCCCACCCAGCGCTTCTACAACCTCAAACAGCTCAACCTCTCCCCGCCTGAAGCGCCTTGGCTCGCCATCTCCAGCGACCGCCCGCGCATCACCGCCGCCGCCTACGGCGATCCCACCCACGGCTATGCCATCCACCTGATCAACACCGGCTCCACCCGCACTGTCACCCTCACCGGCCTCCCCGCGGCACTAAAGCAGCTCTATCCCAACGTCACCGACGCCACGCGCGGTATGAAGACGTTGGATCCCGTCCCCGTCACCGCCGGCACCGCCCAATTCACCCTCGACTGCCAGAGCTTCGTCACCCTGACCTCGCTCAAGCCCTGAATACGCAAAATTACTTCAACAAGTCGAAGATGCAAGATTGTAATGCGTTTTTTCATCAAAAATAACCCAAAATAAAGGGCCGACCCTCGCGGATCGGCCCTTGAAAAAAAACCACTGACCACTGGCCACTTACTTGATGAACAGCATCTCGCGATACGTCGGCAGCGGCCACAGATCATCCGCCACCAGCGTTTCGAGCTTGTCGCCCAACACCCGCACGGCCAGCATCGCCGGCAGAATGTGATCCTTGGAATACGCCGCATGCGCCAGCGCGTCCCCCGCCGCCGTGTGCTCGGTGGCATGAACCAGCGCATTCACCTTCTTTTGCAGCTCGCAAATGGTCGCGGAGAGATCCTTGAGGAACGATTCCAGCTCGCTCATGTTGCCCACGCCGGAGGCCTTGGCGGCGGCCAGCGAGTGGGCCACTTCGCCCTGGTAGCGGATGGCCGCCGGGAGGATCATGGTCCGGGCCATGCTGGCGGTGAGCTGGGCCTCGATGTTGATGGTCTTCTTGTAATTCTCAAGGTAAATCTCGTAGCGGCTGTGGACCTCGCGCTCGCTGAGCACCTTGTATCTGCTGAAGAGTTCGACGCATTCCTTGTTGAGGAAATAGGGCATCGCGTCCACGGTGGACTTGAAGTTCGGCAGGCCGCGCTTCTCGGCTTCGACCTGCCAGGATTCCACGTAGTTGTCGCCGTTGTAGATGATGCGCTTGTGCTGCTTGACGATCTCCGAGAGGACGGCCTGGAGGCTCTTGTTGAAGTCCTTGCCGGCCTTGGCGTCGGCCTCAAGTTTAGTGGAGATGTAATCCAGCGAGTCGGCCACGATGGTGTTCAGGACGGTGTTGGGCCCGGCGATGGACTGGCCCGACGACACGGCGCGGAACTCGAACTTGTTGCCGGTGAAGGCGAAGGGCGAGGTGCGGTTGCGGTCGCCGGCGTCGCGTGGGAGCTTGGGCAGGACGCTGGTGCCCAGTTCCATGAAGCCGCCCTGCTTGGTGGAGGAGGGGGCGCCCTTTTCGAGCTGTTCGATGATGTCGTTGAGCTGGTCGCCCAGGTAGATCGAGAGGATGGCCGGCGGGGCTTCGTTGGCGCCCAGGCGGTGGTCGTTGCCGGCGGAGGCGACGGCGACGCGGAGGAGGCCGGCGAACTTATCGACGGCGCGGATGACGGCGCAACAGAAGGTGAGGAACTGGGCGTTCTCGTGCGGGGTGGAGCCGGGGTTCAGGAGGTTCTCGCCCTCGGCGGTGGCCATGGACCAGTTGTTGTGCTTGCCCGAGCCGTTGACGCCCGCGAAGGGCTTCTCATGCAGCAGGCAGGCCAGGCCGTACTTCTCGGCGATGCGCTTCATGGTTTCCATGGTGAGCATCTGGTGGTCGTGGGCGAGGTTGCTGTTCTCGAAGATGGGGGCGATTTCATACTGGGCGGGGGCCACTTCGTTGTGGCGGGTCTTGACGGGGACGCCGAATTTGAAGAGTTCATGTTCGGTTTCGAGCATGCAGGCCAGGACGCGCTCCGGGATGCTGCCGAAGTAGTGGTCTTCCATTTCCTGGCCCTTGGGGGGCTTGGCGCCGAAGAGGGTGCGGCCGGCGTTGATCAGGTCGGGCCGGGCGAAATAGAAGTTGCGGTCGATGAGGAAGTATTCCTGCTCGGCGCCGACGGTGGTGAAGACCTTGTCGCTGTGCTTGCCGAAGAGCTTCAGCAGGCGGATGGCGGAGTTGGAGATGGCTTCCATGGAGCGCAGGAGCGGGGTTTTCTTGTCGAGGGCCTCGCCGGTCCAGGAGACAAAGGCGGTGGGGATGACCAGGACGGTGCCGTTGGGGTTTTCGAGGATGTAGGCCGGTGAGGTGGGATCCCAGGCGGTGTAGCCGCGGGCTTCAAACGTGGCGCGGATGCCGCCGGAGGGGAAGGAGGAGGCGTCGGGCTCGCCCTGGGAGAGTTCCTTGCCGGAGAATTCGAGGATGGCCTTGCCGTCGCCGGTGGGCGAGACGAAGGAGTCATGCTTTTCGGCGGTGATGCCGGTCATGGGGTAGAAGATGTGGGTGTAGTGGGTGGCGCCCTTTTCGATGGCCCAGTCCTTCATGGCGATGGCGACGGCATCGGCGATGGCCGGATCGAGGGCGGCGCCTTTCTTGATGGTTTGCTGGAGCTTCTTGAAGACGGCCTTGGGGAGGCGTTCGCACTGGGCTTCCTCGTTGAAGACGTTGGAGGCGAAGAGATCCTTGAGGGGCGTGTTCTTGAAGTTCACGCGCGGCGCGACGGACTTGAAACTGGTGAGGGCGGCGATGGCCGCACTGCGGGCATTGGTGGAACCCATGGTATGGAAACTCCTGTAAAAAGAATCCTTAAACCGCCAGAAAACGCGCTGCGGACCAATCCGCGGGCGTCATGTGCAACAAAAAACGATTCTGGACCATCGTTGCGGTGGTTTGGACGGGCCGTCCGTGGCAGAAACCTGAAAAGGGAACAGCATTAATCGTCACCGGCATCCTGCGGGTGACTGATTTTTGCGCAAGCACAGAATCGTGGAATGGTAATATGCAAGGGCTGTACCGACAATGCGAACAGTCCGCAAATCCATGAGAAATGGGCCGTATGATTGATTAATGGGGGGCTGGGGAAATGGTAATTGCCCGGAGATGCGGATTGGGGGGGATGGATTGCCTAAATATTGTGCATTCTGGTAAATATTGCCATTTATGTGCTTACAATATATGCAATCGTTACTCAATCACCAGCAATGAGACGGACGTATCATCGCGGATGTATATTTTGTTGCCGTCCACGACGGGATAGGCGAAAGTGGCCGGGGCACTCAGCTTGATGGTGGCGACTTGCTCAAAGGCCTTGTCGCCGGGTTTGAAGGCGATGAGTTGGGCGTTGCTGGGCAGGGCCAGCAGGACGGAGCCGGCATCGACGATGGACCCGTAGTTGGTGCCGCGGGCGGTGGCGTCGGTCCAGGCGGTGGTGCCGTCGGTGGCTTTGAGGCAGAAGAGTTTGCCGGAGTCGGAGAGGCCGTAGAGGAAGCCGTCTTTGAGGACGGGGGTGTTGAACTGGGTGCCGACGGTGGCGTTCTTCCAGAGTTGGGTCGCCTTGAAGGTGTCGCCGGTTTTTTCGACCTTGACGGCGGTGGTGCCGCGGTTTTGGCCGGTGAAGATGATGGTGGCGCCATCGACGATGGGGGTGGCGGCATTGTAGGCCATGCCGGTGACGGCGAAGGGGGTTTGCCAGAGGAGTTTGCCGTCGGCGGCGGCGATGCCGACGATGTTGGCCTCGGTCATGGTGACGATTTGTTTGGTGCCGCCGACCGTGAGGACCACGGGGGAAGCATAGCCGGGACCGTCGGCGGTCCATTTCCATTTGACGTCGCCGGTCTTGATGTCGAAGGCTTCCATGGCGCCGCTGCCGCGGGTGCCGAGGTGGGCGATGACCAGGCCGTCAACGACGATGGGGGACATGCCGACGTAGTATTGCGGGAAGGTTTTGATGTCATCCTTGCGCCATTCCATTTTGCCGGTGTCGGCATTGAGGCAGGAGAGGATGCCGCTGACGCCGAGGGTGAGGACGTGGCCGTCGGCGACGACGGGGCTGGAGCGCGGTCCGGCGTGGGCGCGGGCGGAGGGGCCGGCGACGGCGGGGGCGGGGCATTTGTCGTTCCAGAGTTCCTTGCCGGTGGCGGCATCGAGGCAGGTGGTGACTTCATCGGCGCCCTGGCGGCCGAAGGCGAAGAGCTTGTCCTTGACGAGGGCGGGGGTGGAATCGCCTGTGCCGACGGTGGTTTTCCACTTGGCGGTCAAGGCGGCGGGCCAGGCGGCGGGGGCCTTGAAATTGGGGGCCTTGGCGTCGCGGTTGGCGCCCATCCACTGGGGCCAATCGTCGGCGCGCACGGCGGCCGCGGCGAGCAGGACGCAACCTGTAAGTATGGAGATATGTTTGGAAAGATTTGACATGACGGCTCCTGTCAAAAAAAGGGTGGGTGGGACTGGAGGCCAGACACTGACTTGTAATACCGGGAAACAGGATACCGCGCGGGGAGGGGAAAGCAACTTTTTGCTACCGGCGGATGCGCTGGCCATGACACGTAAAAAGACAGGCAAAATGGGCAAAAACAGGCGCGGTGCGCGGGGAAAACGGGCTGGTTCCGCATTGTGAATAATGTGTGAAAACCATGGTGTTTATTGGAACAAAGTGGCAGGCACTTTCCAAGTGCCGTCTGCCAAGGGCTCAACGGCACACGGAGTGTGCCTGCCACGTTTGACATGTATTGATTCTTCAGTGCTTACTCATTGTTCTTGCACAACTCTGCGATCCGTTCCCCGCGGCCGGGCCGCTTCCGCAACACCAACATAGCCCCATACCCGCCAAGCATGCTCAAGCCCAGGCCCAGAGCGCCGGGCAACGGCACCGGAGGCGGGGGCGGGGGCGGATCGTGTGCTTCGTAGGTATAACCCCAACACACTCCGCCGTAGAGAGTGACCGCATGGGTGGTCACTGTTTTCCCATCCACGGTCTCCGTGGTGTCGGTTAGTCCGGATAGTACGACTTGAAACTGTAAGTTCGCCACGGGATTTTGATCGTCGAGTCTTTCGGGTTCAACCTTGAACGGCCGATCCAGGAACCATCCACCGCCGCCGGGCAAGGATCCCGCCGCACCACCGGTATCATAAAATGGCGTCGTGCCTCGGGCGGCACGGTTGTCCAACCGCACCGCCGGCCCGGGAGCGTCAACGTAGGATGCCTCCAGCGCCTGCACCCAATGCAGATTATTGATCGCCGGCGCGTCCGCCGCGGGATTGTAGGTGAGATTCAGGAGGGCGCCGCCCCGGTCCAAATCCGTATTGTTCGCCGGGTAAACGGTGTTTTTGCCATCTCCCACCGTGGCCGCGGGCATATGCACCACCCATGCGTTATAGTCGATGATGTGGATCCCCGCCTCCACTTTTTGCTCGTCGGCCACGCTGGCCCAAACATGGGTCCAAATATTCGTCGAGGTATTCCTGGCAGTCTCGTAGGCGGTAAAGGCGGTCTCGATCTGCGGGCATACCCCCACCTGGCGATAACCATCGATAAAGGTGATTATCGTGCTGACGTATTCAAGCGGATGGATCGTGCTGGTGTTGTCGTCGTCAACGCCCCACGCGGGACCAGCGGTCGGATTGCCCACCAAGGCGCCAAATGCGATTGTATTCAAGGGACCGGCACACAGGGCCGTTACGGCGATAAGCCAGAGAAATGATCGTTTGCGTCTCATACGGTTGCCTTTGCCTGAAGGGCAAGAAACACCGTGCTGAAGACCTGGTTGACCCGATTATGCGATCCGCGTCCTGCGGCTCAGCCGCTTGCGGAACGCGAAGATCGCGCCGAAACCGCCGAGCATACTGAAGCCCACGCCGACCGACGCCGGAAGCGGGACGGGGGATGGCGGATCACCAGTCGGCACGCCAACAATGGCAAAATTAAAGCTTTGGTAAGGAAACTCACCGCCACCGGGCGATTGGGATGTGTTCGTGTTGACCAGTGCGTACGCTGTGTAACTGGCTGTCCCTCTACGGCCCCAAGCTTCATTCGCAAAGCGGGCCGCATCCGTGTCCAAACCATGGTCGTGAGCGATGCCATAGGGATATGAAACCGTTGGTCCAATGGGAATACCATTGCTTCCACCGATGGGTATACCATAGCTTCCACCGGTGTAAATCAGATCCCAAACCGCCATCTGAAAGATCGCGGCATTGGAGGCGGAGTCGTTGTAAGAGGTACCGGTGACAGACCCTCGGTTTTGCCACAAGTAGGCGATGGCCTGGGCTTGCTCTACGGAAATTCCCACGCCGTTGATTCCCGGGCCGACTTCAGAAAGATTTTTCACTTCCCAGGTAAGGTCCGACTGGCCGTACCACACATTATGGGTAAAGTCGATGCAGACCGCCTGGAACACGCTGCTCGGCGTGGTAAGCCCCAAGGCGGTCTTGACCTCGGATAGCTTTAAGGGAGAAGAAGCTTCCGACCCGGTGATGTCTTGCAGCGTGAAATTGTAAATGCCAGCCACCGTACTTACGGTGGTTGCGTTTGGGTAGTTGTGGTCGTTATAATTCGATGTAAGCGCCGTGCCGACGGTATTGGGCTGGGAGCTGTTGAATGTTGCCTTCACAATGACGCTGTCGCCACGTGCCTGCAATCCT
>CAIPTQ010000313.1 GCA_903868035.1 uncultured Phycisphaerales bacterium | reverse complement strand
CGTGGCGGGGGTGGCGGCGGTCCCGGCGGCGGTGGCGGTGGTCCCGGCGGCGGCGGTGGAGGCGGACCCGGCGGGGGGGGCGGTGGTCCTGGCGGCGGAGTAAACAATGGCGGCGGCGGCGGTGGTCCTGGCGGCGGCGGGGGCGGCTTCAACAATGGCGGCGGCGGGGGACCCGGCGGCGGGGCGGTTATCAACCCCAACGGCGGCATGGGCATCACCCTCAATGTTGACGCCTACTTCTACACCAACGAATACGCCATTATGCTCCAGCAGCTCACCCTCTCCGACACCCAGAAGCCCAAGGCCAAGGACAAAATCGACACCATGAACGCCGAACTCCAGGCGTTTCTCCAGAACAACGTCATCGCGCGCGGCGGCCTGATGTCGCTCACGATTCCGCTGGCGACCCAGATCCTCAAACTCTCCGATGACTACACCACCATCGCCCTGCAGCATCAGATCAAGATCAATGCCGACCTCACCGACGACCAGAAACTCCAGTGGGAGGCCTACAAGCTGCATCGCCTCATCGATCCGCGGCTGGCCGCGCTGGGCCTCACCGACGACCAGACCCTGAAGAACAAAACGCTCATCAATGACACGGCCAAGGCCCTGGCGGCCCTCACCGACAGCACCGATATCCAACCGCTGACGGGCCGCGTCTTCCGCAAGATCGTCGGCGATGTGCTCACCGAGTCCCAGGTCGCCAAAATGATCGAGGATACCACGACCCTGCCGGGCGGCGGCCGCGTGTTGGCCGCCGGGGGCGTGGGCGGAGGCGTTGTGGGTAACATCGGCGGAGCCGGTGGCGGCCAGGGCGGCATGGGTGGCGGTGGTATGGGTGGCGGTATGGGCGGCGGCGGCGCGGGTGGTGGCGGCAGGGGCGGCGGCGGTATGGGCGGCGGCGGTATGGGTGGTGGCGGTATGGGCGGTGGCGGTATGGGCGGCGGCGGCATGGGTGGTGGCGGCATGGGTGGTGGCGGTATGGGCGGCGGCGGTATGGGCGGCGGTGGTGGCAGGGGTGGTGGCGGCGCTGGTGGACCGGGCGGCGGCGCGGGTGGTGGACGTGGCGGTCGTGGTGGTGGTGGCGGCGGCGGACCCGGTGGTGGCGCGGCTGGTGCCGCTCCTGGTGTCGCTCCCGCTGCGGGCGCTGCCGGGATGCCCTGATCCATCCGGCATTTCAATTGAATCATCAGGCCGTGTGGTCTTCCCACACGGCCTGTTTTTTTTCGCAGGTTCATTCAGATCAGCGCGATACTGGCGTGCCGCATTCGGGGCATTTCTGACCCACGGCGTGGGCGCGCAAGTCGTAGCCGCAGTGGGGGCAGAGGCTCCGCCGTTGGCGCGCGGCGGCGCGGCGGCGGTTGTGGGTAAGGAGGAAGGCGGCGGCCAGAGGCAGGGCGGAGAGCGCGGTGATGTAAGCGTAGTGGATCTCCAACGACCGGGAATAGCATTGGGAGGCGAAGGGCGCCGGGGCGGCGGGATCGATGTACTTGGAGACGTAGCGGAAACCGGGGAATTCCAGGCGGTATTCATGAATCCAGGTCAATTTTTGCATGTACTCGGGCATGCTCATGGGACCGCGGAGGTAACTACCAATGTATTCTCGCCTCCAACTGTACCAATAACGTTCACCCGGAGGGTGTTCCCTCGGGGGGAAACTGGGCACCAACCAGAGCCAAACACACCATACCAGCGGCAAGGCCAGCAGCAGCCGGAAGCGGAAGGAGGACAGAAGGGACAGAAACATGCACGAATCCCGATTCACTTGGGCTGGGTATCGGGTTTGGGCTGGGTATTGGTTGTGGGCTGCGTCTCGGCTTTGGGCTGCGTCTCGGCGGCGGCGGCATCGGACTTGGCCAGCGTCACCTTAACAATCCGCCCGGCGGCCATGCGCTTGATGCTCAGGCGCAGTTCCGTCTGATCCTTCGAAGCCTTCTCGAAGTCCTTGACGTTCAGCACCGGCTGGTCGTTGACGTGCGTGACGACCTCGTAGGGCTTGAGGCCCGAGACGCTGCCTTTGCTGCCCAGATCGATCTTGCTGATGATCACGCCCGGCTCGTCATCCTTTTTCTGCATGTAGCGGCGGACCTCGTAGGTGAGGTCGCGCACCGTCACGCCCAGGCCGACGCTCTTGTACTTGGGGGCGGTGGCATAGGTCGGCGGACCCTGGGCCACGGTGAAATCCTTCGATTCGACTTTTTTGTCATGGGCGAATTCGGCGACGAACTTCTTGCCAAAACCGATGTCCGTCAGCGACCGCAACAGTGTGTTCTCCACGCTGGGCCAGGGGGTGGGGATGCGGTCGAAGACGGTTTCGGGGGCTTCGTCAAGGCGGTCCCACGGGAAAGCCTCGCTGGAGAAGGCATCCGACTCGATCTGCACTTCGATGGGCTTGGGCTGGCCCACGACGTTGACGCGGAGCAGCACCCAGCCCGGCTCCACGCCGGCCTTGGCGGCGGGTGAATTGGGATAGACGAACGTCACCAGCGCCCCGGTATCGCCGTCCTTGGTCTGGTCGGCGACGTTGTTGGCCCGGGCCAGGTCGCGGTCCAGGCGCTGCAGCTCGAAGCCCAGCCACGCGAGGCGGCCTTCCTGGTCCTCGCGCAGGGGGACGTTGCCGGCGTCGGAATTCGCGGGCAAATCCGCCAGCGCCTTGCCCAGTTGCGCCGCCGATGTGAGCGTCCCGCGCCCGCTCAAACTGACGCCGCCATAGCGGCTTTCGGAGCCGGCTTTTTCGCGCTGCTGCACGGGCAGCGCCAACAGGTCGCCCTGGGCGTCAAACAGGAACATTTCCTCATCGCCGCCGGGAATCTGCGGATAGAGATTGCCGCGGAACCCGAGGTTCAGGCTGGCGATCCGGCGGGGTTGATAATACGCGACCCGGTTTTCGCCCTGCAGCAGGATGTCGGCCGTCGGTAGCGCCGCGCCGCGCAGGCTGAGCAGGTCCGCCGTGGACAACCCCGCCGTGCCGGCGACGGCGGTGTCGGTGGTGGCGACAAACGCGCAGTAGTCGGTGAGGGAGGCGGTGAACTTGGCGTCCAGGGGCGGCACGGTCTGCACGCGGATGCGTTCCAGGCGTGCCGTGGTCGTGGATTTCATGTTGGCCAAAACCAGCACGGTATTGGCATCCGTGAACACGCCCAGCACGTGCTGGACGGTGGCATCCTCATCGCGGGAACTGAAGCGGTCGCGGGGGGCGCTCTTGGGGGAGCGGAAATTCAGCGTCACCGGGACTATGCCCTTGTCCACGCGCGCCTGAACCTTGCCCAGCAAGTCCTTCATGGCCGCGCTGGAGAACGCCGGCCACTGCATGGGGCTGCCCTTCCAGGAGCCATCGGCGGGGATTTCCAAACCTGTCGTCATGCCCACGGGCATGCCGTCCTTGTCCACGGCCAGACCGCTGGACGAATTGTAGAAACTCTTGCCCCCAATGAGCAGCAAATCCTGCGGCAGGGCCTGCGTGCCGATGCTCCATTGCCCCTCGGCCTCGCCGAGGTGAACCACGGTGTAGGGGCCGGCGCGCTGCGGGTCAAAGGCCGCGGGCTTCACGCCGGCCAGCGGCGCGGCCAGTTCCAGGATCAGGGCATTTTGCTGTTTGGGATAGGCGCTGATCGTGGCCTCGACACGCGGCGCGGTCTTGGCGTCGGCGGTGAAGCTGCGCACCTTGATGCCCTTGACGAAGCGCGGATGAACCTGCAGATCGTCCGTCACCACGTGCGTCCCATCCACCAGCACGCCCGAACGCTCCAGCAGCCGCTCCTGCTCGATGTACATGCCCATGCTCCCCCCGCCATGAAACTGCCCGCAGTAGGGGCAGCGTTCGGCAAAGCCGCTGCCCTGCGGGGCGTCGCCCTTGTCATACTGCAACTGATACTCCACGACCACCAGCGACGCCCGGTTGGCGGCGGCGAGCGCCTCCATTTTTTCCAGGGACAGCGGCACGGCCGGAGTCCCGCCCGCCGCCCCCGCCGCCGGCCCGCGGGCCTGGGACAACGCCAGCGGCACCGCCGCCGCGGCCACAACCAGAAGCGCCGCCACACCGGGTAATACGTTCTTCATAAAAACCTCCCAAAAAAAGAGCCGCCAAATAAAATCCTTCGTGGGTCTTCGTGATCTTCCTGCCTTCGTGGTGAAATCCCTATTCCTTGCTGTAATCCCGCGAAATGTCCAGCACCACCTGCCGCATCAGCCCGTTCCGCTGCACGGTGAGCATGACGCGCGGATTGTCGGCGAAGGTCTTGAGCGTCTGGGCATGCGCGGCCTTGACCTCGTCGAGCGTGTTCACCGTGGTGCCGTTGATCTTCAGCAGGATATCCTGCCGCTGGAGGCCGGAGTTGGCGGCATTGCCCGGGTACTTGATGCCGAACACGAACACGCCCTCTTTTTTCTGGAAATAGAGGTCGGGATCGTTGAACTGGTTGATCGCGCTGACGGTGCAATCCCAGCGGGCCAGGGCCACGGAATCACCCTCGACCTGGCCTTTTTCACGGGGGGTGAATTTGATGGTCATGGGTGTGGCCCCCCGCATGATGTCCAGCGTGGCCGGCGCGGTGCGCGGGAGCAGGCCGAGCATGCGCCGCAGATCGGGGAGGTCCTCATCGGTGACCGCCGCCACGGGCGTGCCGTTGATCTTCAGGATGCGGTCGCGGGCCTGCAAGCCGGCGAGGCGCACCGGGCTGTCGGGATCGGTCTCGGCGACGATGACGCCCTGCGTGCCTTCAAAATAGATGTTGCGGGTGAAATCCTTAAGGGGTTGCAATTGGACGCCGCTCCAGCTCCAGTTTACTTTTCCTTCCTTGCGGAGTTGGGCGATGATCGGGACGATCGTGGCGGAGGGCACGGAAAAGCCGACGTCGCCGCCTTCGGTGACGCCGCGGGTGTTGATGCCGATGACCTCGCCGTCGGTATTCACCAGCGGCCCGCCGGAATTGCCGGGGGAGATCGAGGCGTCGGTCTGGAACCAGATGGAATACTGGCTGACGGACGGCAGATAGCGCCGCGTGCAGGAGATGATGCCCAGCGAGACGCTGCGCGAAAGCCCCCAGGGCGCGCCCATCGCCATGACAAAATCCCCCTCCTGCATTTTTTCGGAAGCGCCCATTTTGGCGAAGGGGAACGTCTTGGCCGCGGCGCCCGCGCCGGTCGCGGGGGCGGGGGATTCGCCCAGCGGCTTGCCGAGCTTGAGCAGGGCCAAATCCACATCCTTGTCGGAGCCCACGACCGCGGCCTCATAAGCCTCCCCGTCAAACAGCAGGCACCGCACCTCCACCGCCTTGTCCACGACATGCCAGTTGGTGAGCACTTCGCCGGCTTCCGAGATGATCACCCCGCTGCCGGCGACCTGGTCGGTGGTGCGTTCCCCGCGTTCAAAATTCTGCTGGACGCAACGGATGAAAACAACCGCCGGGAAAACCTTGGCTTTGGCCGAGTTGATGATTTTCCGGAAATCCTGATTCTCCGCCGACCCCGTCCCGCCCCCTGCCGCCACGATGGCCTGCACGCCGGCACTTGGCGGCGAACCTCCGGGCGCAGGCGCCGCCTGCCCCCAGGCCGCTAGCGCCCCTGCCAAAATCAAAAACGCGCACCCAAGTGTCAACCGCATAACGTCCCTCTTCTTTCGTTTGGCCCGTAGTAATACGCACAATAATGCCAATTGTTCAAAACGCAAGCCGAAAGCACCGTACAAGATCGCGATTTGCCGTGTTTTTTCGCTCCAACGGAGGCAAAAAATAACAAAGCCATGGATTACACCATGGCCTTGATAAGGTTGTTGTCACAATTATCGGGATCGGGTGGTTGGTCCGGTTACGCAATCTGCGGATTGCGACGCAACCGTTTGCGTAATAGCGCCAAACCGCCGAATCCGCCCAGCATGCTCAAACCCACGCCCGCCGATGCCGGCAGCGGCACTGGAGCAGCACCATCCACCGCTGTGTATTTATAGCCCCACCACTCCCCGCCGTAGAGGGTGATGGCGTGGGTGGTCACACCCGCCACCGTGGAGTCCGTTTCATCGGCCAGCACCACCTGAAATTGCAAGTCCGCCACGGGTGTGGCTTCGGCGGGTTCGCTTTCCACTTTGAACGGCCGATCCAGAAACCATCCGCCCCCGTTGGCCAACTGTCCCGCGGCGCCGCCATCATCGTAGAAAGGTGTGCCATTATTGCCCGGATCGAAGGCAAAGGGGTTGTCCAACCGCACCTGATATTCCCCGGGAGCGTAGGTATCGTAATGGGCAATCAGCCCCTGGACCCAGTGCAGATTGTTGAACAAGTGAACGCTGTCGTCGTTCTGGACCGCCTTCGTCTGGTCGTACGTGAGATTGATCACGGCGCCGCCCACGTCGCGAACGGTGTTATTGCCGGCGTACACGGTGCTGGCGGCGTTGCCCGCCGTGACGGCGGGCGTTTTGACCACCCAGGCGTAGTAGTCAAGGATGTTGATCCCCGCCTCCACCTTGGTCTGGTCGGCCTGACTGGCCCAGGTGTGCGTCCATACGCTCGTAGCGGTGTTATTGGTGGTTTCGTAGGCCGTCAAGCCGGTGTTGATCCACGGGCACTGCCCGATCGTGCTGACGGCGATCAGCGGACTGGGGTTGAGGGCGCTGGTGTTATAGTCATCCACCCCATACTTGGGGCCGGCGACGGTCGGCACCAAGGCGCCGGAGGCAATGGGATTCATCATCCCGGCGAGCATGGCGGCCACGGCGATAAGCCAAAGATTGGATCGGTGAAGTTTCATACGGCACCTTTGTATGAGAGACACAAAAATACCAAACTGACGAATTAGATTTGCCACTGTGCCTGCGACGCGCCGGCACAAAAACATCGTCTAGGCGATCCGCAAGCGGCGGCGGAATCTCTTCCGCCACCCGGCCAGCAGGCCGAATCCGCCCAGCATGCTGAAGCCCACGCCTGCCGCCGCCGGCAGTGGAACGGGGTTGCTGCTGCCCGCCGGTGGAATTTCCACCAACTGCGCCTGGGCGATTCCCGTGCGTCCGCCAGCCAGGGCATGGGCGAGCGTGTCGTACATCCCAAAAATTTGCACCGGTGGAATCGCATTGGGGTGCGGTAGTTGCGCCAAGGTCACCCAGGCTTGTGCCTGGAGCTGGGCCGCCCCGTTGGAAGAAATGCCCGCGTCGGAAAAGGTGGCGCCGAGCGTCAACTGGTCGCCTTCGAGATACCAGATGGCCGCCTGCAGCGCCCCGGCGGAAGCCGAACGGCCATTGCTGGTGTTGGCGTAATTGTAATTGACCAACGTCCCTTTCCAGAACTGGTCGAACAGATACGCCGCGCCGGGATTCAGCGTCTGCGGCAAACCGTCGGTAAATCCGATGGTGGCGGCATAGAAGGTTCCCGGACTGAACACGACGTCATGGATGCCCTCTTCAACGCAAAATGTCTGGAAGACGGCATTGGTGGCGGTGGTGTTATTGGCGCCATTCGTGCCGGCATAATGCTGCACAAAGGCCGGCGAAACTTGATTGGCGACGGCACCCAGGGCGGTATTCGCGTAGGTCAGATCAGCGCTGAACTCACCGCCATACCCGCTGTTGTAGGTGCCTTGGTTGAGGACCACCGTCCCCACGTAAGAAGCGGCCATGCCCGCAGATCCAATCAGGCTCAACCCAAGCGTTGCCACGACACTAAAAGCGAGTAATTTCCCACGAACTTTCATCATACGATCCTTTTCTTTGAGTATTTCAAAAAAGCACTCATCGCACACTCATTCCGAATATCTTAGCTAAAGATATCCAGATACTCCTTGAATATAGTTCCAAAACCGCTATCGTCAAATCTTAAGCACATATATTTTTGCGGATTTCACAAGATTTATTAGTCGGATATTTGCCTTGCTATTTGCGAATTGCGGATGTCATATTTCGGCTCCGTAAATCGTTAATCGTGTATCTCCACCATGCTACATTGCGAATACGGTTGGTTGGCGCGCCTGGGCTGCGTCCATTAGATAGACTTGATTCAGTTCATCTGGAGATCCCCATGACAGACCGCCTTCTCTCAACCTCAGCCACCCCGCTTCCCCCACGCCGCGCCTTGGCCTCTTGGCCCTTTGCCGCCGTGCTGATCACCCTCATCCTCATGGTGGGCGGGCCGGCGGCGTATCTGATGCTGCGCGCCGCCGGCGCTCCGGCACGCTTCCTGTCCAGCCTTTCGCAGGCGGCCGCCGAGGCGGTGCGGCCCAAGATCACGATCAACCAGGTGGTGATGAACTCGATCACGGACCTGCACAAGGAAAGCAAGCTGGTCGTGCTGACCACCGACATCTCGACCGACATCACGCGCGAGGAGGGGGCGTATAGCTGGGGCTTCTATTGGGGCACCAACATCGCCCGCGTGGCCGTCAAGAACGCCCGCGTGCAGTACGTCATCGACTGCCAGAACATCGGGACTTCCGACTATAACTACAGCCCCGAGGCCCGGCTGCTCTCGATCACCTTCCCGCGGCCATATATTGATGCGTCCATGGTGGCGATCGATCCCGGGCAGGTCCAGACGCTCGATCTCCGCGGCGGCTGGGCGCGCTTTGACAAGCAGGAGACCAAGGACCACGCCCTGGCGGAACTGCGGCCGCAGGTGATGGTGCAGGCGGCGGTGGCGCACATCCGCGAAATTGCCGAGGCCCAGGGGCTCGTGGCGGCAACCAGGCTGCTTCAGCCGCTCGCCGCCGCCCTGACCCGCGACCAGGTGGCCCTGCGCGTGGCGTATCGTGATTGACAGGGAATCTGCGGCCGTCAGGAAACGGCGGCCGGCGCCGGGGCCGCGGGCTCCTCGGGCAGTGCCGGACGGGAGATGGCCGCGCCGCATTCGGGGCAGTGGTCGGAGGTGAGGTTGAGCACGAGGTAATTGCACGCGGGGCAGTGGGGCTCCGTCAGGGCGATTTTGAACTCGACGAGGCACTTGTGGCACGCGCCCTGGAGGGGGACGTTCTGCAGCGTGCCGCAGATGGGGCAGTGGAGTTTGATGTGGTCGATGCCCAGGGGTGCGGTGGGTTTGGGATTCAGGCGCAACATGGTCCGGGCGACGAGCATGGCCATGATGGCGCCGGCGGCAAGGGTGCCGGTGGTGCCGATGAAGCGGGCAGTGAGTTCCTGGGGCAAATCGCGGTATTGCTCGAAACTCAACCATAGTGCCACGATCAGCCCCGCCCCCGTGAGGCCCGAGAGGACGATGGCGATCCACTGGAACCAGCGCACCAAGCCCGGCCGCCAGGTCATCAGGAGCAGATTGATCATGGCCATGGTGGCGGAGGAGGTCCACAGGACGTTGGTGGCGAAGTTCCAGGATTTGTCATCGAAGGCTGGTACGCCCCAAATCGCGTACAGCCCGGTGAGTGATGCCGCCAGGGCGGCGGCCACGCCGGCCCAGCGGAAGTAGCGGCGGTCGCCCTGGCCGAAATTGATCAGCAGGACCGAGCCGGTGGCCAGGTAGAGATAGAGGTAAGTGCCGCTCATGGTGAGTTTCCGATACAATTCGCGGTCGTCCTCCATTCCCCATTCGCCCAGAATGGCGATGGGCATGCAGATGGCGGCCACACCCGCGAGCATCCAGGCGAAATACTTGCCCCAGGGCTTGGTGACGCACATGAGGCCGATGCCCGTGGGCAGGCCCATCAGGAAGATGATCTCGAGGGTGGTAAATAGCCGGTAGGACCTATCGAGGAAATCCGGTTGAAATATCTGGATCATGAAAGTGACCCAGAGGACCAGGAAGATGGCGCAAAGCACGATGCCGCCAACGCGATAGTCGGCGCGATGGAGGGTGACGGCCATGGGGGCCAGGAGAATGAGGGCCAGGAAGGTGATGAGGAGGAAATTGTAGGCTTCGCCGGTGCGCTGGCTCATGAGGACCATGGCGGCACAGGCAATGGTCGTCAGCGCGATCATTGCCAGAACCACCCACAACGCCGCTTTGGATAATGCCATGATCGCTCCTATCAGATACCCTTGAAGGTGACCGGAGGCGGCGGAGGTTCATGCAAAATGGCCGGCACACAGAGCGCGTGGCAACGTGCTCTCCGTGCCGCCGACGGCCCACGAGGGCGTCGGCACGGCGTCGGCACCACTACTGCGGCCCCACCTTGTGCGTTTTCATCGCTACCGCCCAGATTTCATGGTTGGCGCAGATGAACAGGACGTTGCCGTCCTTGCCCCCAAAGCAGCAGTTGCCGCAACTGACGGGGATTTGGTCCAGCCGTTTGCCGTCCTTGGACCAGATTTGCAAACCCGTGGCCGCATTGAAGTTGGTCGTGTAGATGTTGCCGTCCGAGTCGATCGTCATGCCATCCGATCCGGCGGCACAAACCAGCTTCTTGTCGGCCAGCATGCCGTCATCCTTGATGGTGTACGAAAACGTCTGGCGGGCGTCGATGTCCGAGACGTAGAGCAGCTTGCCGTCAGGGGTGCCGATGATGCCGTTGGGAGTGCGTAGGTCGATGGCGACCGGGGTGAGCGTTTTGTGGTCCGCGGAGAAGAAATACACATACTTGCCGGGCTGCTGCAGGGTGCGGTCATTGGCCGGACGCACGGCACCCCACCACTTGCGGGAGTAGAGCGGGTCGGTCAGGTACATGCCCCCGGCAAGCGGGCCTTTGGGGACGACCCAAACGTCGTTGGGCCCGTTAAGTAGCTTGCCGCCGGTTTCGGGGTTCAGCTTTTTGGCGGTGGGATCATAGTTTTTAATCAGCACGGTGATTTTAAGGTCCGCGGGTTTGTAGTTGGCGGCCCCGGCGGGCAGCGGCGGGAACGGCGCGGCGATGGACCATAGCTCGTTCTTTTCGTCGGCACAGTCGATGAGGTTGCCGTCGTTGTCGAAGCACATGCCGTTGGAGTAGCCCGAGGGTTGAAGGAAGGTGGAGAGTTTGCCCTTGAGGGGGTCGGGGGAGGTCTTGTCGAATTCCCACTTCATGATGCGGTCGTTGTCCTGATCGACAAAGTAGATGTCGCCGTTTTTGTCGGAAGTGGAACCTTCGGTCCAGATGAGGCCCTCCGCCAGCTTGGTGGGCGTGCCGGCAATGGGGCTGTCGGCGGGTCGGGTGGCGGGAGTGGCGGGGGTGGTGGGCGGTGTCATGGCCAAGGTCATCGGCAGAGCCGCCAGCGCCGCGAAAATCCACAGTTTGTTCATGGGAACTCCTTGCATCAATGTGACCCAAACGACGTGGTATGTGCGGGATATTCTACACGTTTAGGCGGTAATGCAACACAATGCTTCGTAGTCCGAAGCATCGCAAAACAATCCAACCTAATTCCAATTCGCGTTCAAGATGAGACTAACAGGCGAGGAAAGTGGTAGATTCCGTTCCTGTGTTCGGCATCATGAATCGATGCGCTAACGTGTTTACTTCTTGGCCGCATCCCGGATGTTGAGGAGTTCTTTCATGATGTCGCCGAGGGTGTCGGAGTGGTTGGCGGTACCGAAGGAATCGTGCAGCCGCCGATACAGCGTAAACAACCGGTCATACATTTCGACCGCCTTGGGGTTCGGCTTGAACACCCGATCCGCCGGGCTGGCCATCTTGGCGATGGCGTCGGCGAAGTTGGCGTAGCCGCCGGCCTTTTTGCCCGCGACCACCGCTCCGGCGATGGCACTGCCCAGGGCGCAGGTTTGCTGGCTGCGGGTGATGGCGACTTCGCGGCCCATGACGTCGGCATAGATTTGCATCGCCAGCGGATTCTTGGCCGCAATGCCCCCGCCGTTGATGATCTTCCGCATCTTGCCGGTGTATTCCTCGTAGCGTTCCATGATGACGCGGGCGCCAAAGGCGGTGGCTTCAATCAGCGCGCGGTAAATCTCGGCCGGCGAGGAGTGCAGGGTGAGGCCGACGATCAGGCCGGTGAGGCGCTGATCGACGAGGATGGTGCGGTTGCCGTTGTGCCAGTCGAGGACGAGCAGGCCCGATTCGCCGGGTTTTAGTTCGGCGGCAAGGGCGGAGAGTTTTTTGTGGTCGGCTTGGCCGCGGGGGGGGGGGCCGCCGGGGACGATGACGTTGACGAACCAGTTGAAGATATCGCCCACGGCGGACTGGCCGGCTTCCATGCCGTAGTATTCGGGGATGACCGACCCGGGCACAATGCCGCAGATGCCCGGCACGTCCGCAATCGGCTTGCTCACCGGCGCGATGACCAGGTCGCACGTGGAGGTGCCCATGATTTTCACGAGCGTCCCCGGCGCAATCCCCGAACCCACCGCCCCCAGGTGTACATCAAACGCCCCGACGGCGACGGGAATGCCGGCCGGCAGGCCGAGTTTCTTGGCCCACTCCGCCGACAGCGTCCCCGCCGCGTCCGCCGCCGTGTACACCTTCGCCGGCAGCGACGCCCGCACCTTTTCCAGCCGTGGATCGAGCGCCTTCAAAAACTCCCCATCCGGATACCCGCCCCACGACTCATGATAAAACGCCTTATGCCCCGCGGCGCAAATACCCCGCTTCACCAAATCCGGCCGTTTCGTGCCGCACAACAGCGCCGGCACATAATCGGTGAACTCCACCCACGATGCCGCCGCCTCAAACACCTCCGGCGCCACGCGGGCGCAATGCAGTATCTTCGCCCAGTACCACTCGGACGAATACCGCCCGCCGATCTTCGCCAGGTACTCCGGATGCATCTTCGCCGCCAGCGCCGTGATCTCCTCGGCCTCGGCAACGGACGTGTGATCCTTCCACAGCCACGCGTACGCGTTGGGATCGTTCTTGAAACGCTTGCTCAGCCCCAGCGGCGTGCCCTGGGCATCCACGGGTATCGGCGTCGAGCCGGTGGTGTCCACGCCGATGCCGATGACTTGTTCGGGCTTGAAGCCTTTCTTTTTGGCGGCGGCCTTGAGCACGCCGCGGACCGTGGCGATGGCCCCCGCCTCGTAATCCGCCGGATGCTGCCGGGCGAGGTTGGGATCCTTCCTGGAGATCACCACGCCGCCGACGCCATGCGGATAGTCATACACGTGGGCGGCCAGCTCCTGGCCATTGGCCGTATTGATAAGCACGGCACGCACGGAACCGGTGCCATAGTCCAAACCGATGGTATAGGTGGGCATGGATCCTCCAAAGGGGAAGGGGCGGAATTATGGAAGACAATTTACGAAATTTTGCCGCCGTTGGCGAGGGGCCGCGGCATTCGTACTCGATCCGAAATTCGGAATCCTAGTTCTGCAACCGATCTCCCTTTCATGTGTTTGGCCTTCCGAGGAACCTGATCCTATGCGGCACCATTCCCTTTTAACGGCGGCACTTATCATGTTGGGCCTGGTCTACGCGTCCGGGCGGTTAATCGCGGCGGAGGCTGCGCCGCCGGCCACGGGGAGCGCGACGCTCACGGGCGAGGAGATCACCAAGGCCTTCGAGAGCCGCTACGGCATTTGGTTCGTCGGCGCTGAGCTGCCGGCGGGATTAGCCGTCGATTTGCCGGAGAAAACGGGAGCCGATGAGGCGGTGGCGCGCCTGCGGGCGGCGTTGAACAAATATCCGGGAACAGGACTGCGGGTGATCGGCGCGGCTGGGGTGGGCGATGAAGCAGCCATGCACGCGGCGGTGGCGGCGCTGGGATACCGGGTGGAGGAGGTGCCGGGATCGGAGGGGAAGGTGTATGTGGTGCGATCCATGTTGTTGCCGGCCCAGGCCGGCGCGGCAGCAAGTGCGCCGGCGACCAAGCCGGGAGACGCGGCGGACACCGCCACGATGCTGGTGCGCTACGAGAATGCGACGTTTGATACGGTGATGACGGACATGGCCCGGCAGTTTGGGTTTGTGTTTGTGGTGCCGGGGGCGATCTCCACCCGCGTCACCATACAGGTGCCCACTCCGGTGAAGGCCCGCGAGGCCGTCGAATTGCTTCGGACGGCGCTGCTCACCCAGGGCAATACGATTTTACCGGCGGCGGATAATCCCAAGGTGATGTGTGTGCTACCGATGGCCTGGGGGAAGGTGGTGCCAGTGCCGGTGCGCTACGGATATGGCATGGATGAGTCGAAGATTCCGCAGACCGATGAGATCGTCATGCAGATCATCCCGCTGAAGAACCGGAAGGCGGCCGAGTACCAGACGGACCTGAATCCCTTCACCATGGGATCACCGTTGGATTTCGCGGTCGATGAGCGGCACAACTGCCTGCTGTTGACTGAAAAATCCGCGACGGTTCGCCGGCTGATGGAGTTCTTTGTGCGGACGGACGTGCCGCCATCGGAGCGGAATGTGATCGAATATCGGCAACTGCTCCACGCCCAGGCTGTGGACGTGGCCAAGACGCTGAACGCGAAGTATGCGCCGGCGAGTACGGCACCAGCCACGCGGCAGTGGGTGCCGGGCCAGATGTATTTTGATGCGGATGAACGAACGAACGCGGTGATCGTGAACGGGCCGGCATCCAAGGTAGCCGAGGCGCTGAAGGTGATCCAGACGATGGACGCGGACGCGGGGAAGTAAAATACCGCCTCAAGCCTGCGGCACTTCCGGCGCTGCGGGCTCGGCTTCCGCGGGTTGTGCCTGCGGCTCGGCCTTCTGCTCGGCGGACGGGGCGCTGTCGGCTTTCTTCTCGCGCACGATCCAGACCTTCACGTCGGCCTTCAGGTCCGCCGCCAGGTGTACCGCCACCGTGTACGTGTCCACGCGCCGCAGCGGTTCGTCGAGCTTGACGTCGTCGCCCTGTACGGCAAAACCGGCCTTCTGGAGTTCCTCGGCAATGTCGCGCTTCGAGACGCTGCCGAACAGATGCCCTTCGTCGTTGGCGTTGCGGATGAGCGTGACTTCGGCGCCGGCGAGCTTGGTCAGCAACGCTTCCTTCTCGGCGCGGACGAGCTTGAGCTTGGCTTCGTAATCCTTGCGGGCCTGTTCGAGCCGCTTGATGTTGCCGTCGGTGGGCAGGACCGCCAGGCCCTTGGGCAGGAGGTAGTTGCGGGCAAAACCGTCCGAGACGTCCAGGACGTCGCCGACGATGCCGGTGCGTTCGATGGTCTGGGTGAGGAGGACTTTCATGGGGAACCTTTCAGGCACGCCGCGGGGGAAAAAAGCCCTGATGTGTCCGGCATGGCGATGGGTGTCAGGCGTGCCTGGCCATGCGTTCGCACGAAAAGGGGCGGGAACAGGGGTCAGTGGCCAGTGGCCAGTGGTCAGTATTTCTCTGACCACTGACCACTATTTACTGACCACTCGTCAGAACGGAATATCCTCCGAACTGATTTGCGGAGCTTCGTCCGCCGGAACGCTCGGCACGTCGCCGGCGTCGTAATTCGGGGCCGGTTGCTGTGGGGCCGCCGGCGCGGGGCGCGGCTGGGCCACGGGCCGACCGGCGGGCGGACGATTATACTGCGGCCGCGGCGCGGGGGCGGCCTGCGGTTCGCCGGCATACTCGCCGGGATCGGCTGCCGGCGCGCCGCCGCCGTAGCCGCCGGGCTGGGCGCGGTTGAGGAACTGGATGTTTTCGACGATGAGTTTCAACTTGGACCGCTTGGCGCCGTCCTCGGCCTGCCATTGATCGAGTTTCAGGCGGCCTTCAATGAAGAGTGGATCGCCCTTCTTCTTATACTTGCCGAGGGTTTCCGCCTGCTTGCCGAAGGCGGTGCAATCCACAAAGGTGACTTCCTCTTTTTTGATGCCATCCTGGCCGGTCCAGACACGATTGACGGCGATGCCGAAATCGCACACCGGCGTCTGGCTCGCGGGTAGGTAAGTCACGGTGATGTCGCGCGTGATGTTGCCCATCAGAAACACTTTGTTGAGGTTGGCCATAACGATCTCCTTGTAAGCAAAGCCGGCGTGATAAACGAAGGTCGCCAGCAGATATCACGTGATAACGGGAGAGAGTATGCTCCAAACAGGCGGCATCCCGGCCCCATGCCGGGGCCGCGGTTAAATCTTGTCGATGATCGCTTCATCCGGCACTTCCTCAATGACGACGGCCGCCGCCGCCGGGGCGCGATCGCGCGGGCCCCGGTCGCCCGGCCCGCCCGGGCCGCCGCGCCGGAAGGTCCGTGTGTCATGCTCGTCGGCCACCGGCTGCTGGGGCTGCATGGCTTCGACATCCTTGAGCGCCAAATGCTCCGCCTTCAGGACGATGCAGCGGAGAATGTTCTCGGACAACTGCACGTCGCGTTCGATGCCGGCGACCTTCGGCCCCTCCGCCTTGAAGAACGCCAGCACGTACACCCCGCGCTTCTGGCCCCCGATTTCATACGCCAGCCGCCGCTCGTCCCACTTGCGGACATGCAGAATCTCGGCATTGGCGCGATGCAAAATGTGCTCCACCTCCTGCTTGGCCGTCTCCCAGGAGCCGGTGGCATAAGAGGGATTGAGCAGAAACAACGCTTCGTACTGACGGACGTGAGAGGCCATGCGGCACTCCGAAAAATCGGCCTAAGGCGGCGAGCCGCGCGACAGGCGCGGCCATGGGTTTCACCACCGACCGAGGGGGGAAAGGGGAGGAGTATAATGGGTTGGGGGAAAGAGTGAAAGGCGATTGGTAATAGGGGCGCACAAATTTTCGCAATGCAAAATTTTGTCGGCAAGTGACGCGCGAATAGTAGTCATGATTTTGGACAAAACGGTGAAATTGATTGGACTATCCGGAAAATACAGGTAATCCGCCCCGGCTCACGGCTTGGCCCCCAGCCGCAGGCGGAAGGCGCTGCCCAGCGGCGCGGCCTGGGTCAGGCGGATGTCGTAGCCGGGGAAGAGGTTGCTGCTGAAGTCGGAGGGTATGGCGATGGCGGACGTCAGGAACAGCAGCGTGCCGTCGGTCGCGGCCAGGCCGCGGGCGTGGATGGGTTGTTTGGGGTCGCCGGTGCTCAGGGCCACGAGGCTGTCATTGCCGGCGCCCGAGAGGGCCACCCAGTGGATATCGCGTTTGCTGGAGCGGAAGGAGATATCCTTGCTGGTGGTCGTGCCGAAGGTATTGCCGATATGGTCGGCGGGATAATCCGTCCATTGGTTTTCGCTGCTCCAGGCCAGGCGATTCATGCCCGCCGGCAGGAGGAACTTGATGCCGGCCTCGTAGGCCGTCGCGTCGGCGGCCTTCCACGCCAGCTTCCAGGTGAAATCGGCTTGCGCGTCGGCGGCGATATCGAAGGAATAGGTGAGCTGGCCCTTGAGTTCCGGGGAATTGGTGAGGTAGACGTCCGCCGTCGCCGCGACATGCGCCGTCGCCCCGTTCATGTTGGCGGACATCACGACATTGCGCAGCTCCGGAGGCTTGGGGCTTTGCAGCGCCGTCACCCGCCCGCGCACGCCCTGCCCGGGCACCAGTTCCTCGCCGAGGTTGAGGATCGGGCCCCCGATGAGCAGGGTTTCCTGCCCGGCGGTCCAGGACTTGATCTGCCCGGTTTTCCGGTCGAACCTGAGCGTACTGGCGCCGGTGATGGCGATTTCATCGGCGGTTTGCGTCAATTGGGGCGCGTTCTGCCCCTTGAGCGCCGCCGGGGCCTGTGGGGGCTGATAGTCCGGCGTGCGCAGGTTGGCCGAATACACGCTGCGGCCGTCGGGGTGGATGAATTCCAGCCGCAGGGTGTCCATGCCGGCGGTCGCGGGGAAGGTGGCCTGGGCGGCGCTCCGCGGCGGACAGGCCACCTGCGCGTCCCCGTGGGCCAATTCCCGGGCCCCGGCGAACGCCTGCCACTTGCACGCCAGCTCCCCCAGGTCCGTAAACGAGTAGCGATTCTGCACCGGCACCACGGCTTTCCCGCCCGCCGGCGTGATCTGCCTGGCCTCCGTGACCACCGGGCTGTAGACCATCTTGACGTTGTAGTATTCCGGCTTGACTTCCCGCGTGGCGCTCACCACCCCCTTGTAGTTGTTGTTGCGCAGGCCCGTCGCCGCATCGACGCCCCGGCGGTCGTCCATGAATTTGTCCGCCATGCCCTGATCCTGCCACTCCCAGATGAACGATCCGACCATGGAGTCGTTCTTCCAGATGATGTCCCAATTGTTGGCCAGTCCCCGCCCCCAGAAATCCTGGTTCCCGTAGTCATAGTCCATCACCCCCTTGATGCAGAAGATGTGCGGCTGTTCCGTGATGATCGCCGGCAGGCGCTGGCGGTTGGGGCTGGCGGAGATCTGGCGCATCTTGTCCAGCGAGGGATAGTGGCTGTCCTCAAAATCCGCGCCGCGCGCGTTGCCCCCCTGCCCCGAGATGAACGCCAGGTGCGTGGCGTCATGGGACTTCATGTAATCCAGGGCGGCCTGGGCGTTGGCGCCGTAGCCGTTTTCGTTCCCCATGCTCCAGGCCAAAACGCAAGCGCGGTTTTTGTCCCGTTCCAGCGTTTCCTTGGAGCGCTGGAGGTACGCCCACTGCCGCGTGACGTCGCCCAGTTCGCCACTGACCCAGCAAAATGGAACCTCGTCGAGCACGTAGAACCCCGCCTCGTCGCAGAGTTCCAGGAACCGCTGCGCATGGTTGTAATGGCTGGTGCGGATGGCGTTGGTGTTGGCCCCCTTGAGCAGTTTTACATCCGTCTGCCAGGCCTCTTCCGTCAGCGCGTGGCCGTAGGGCGAGAATTCCTCATGCCGGCACGTGCCCGTGCATTTGATCACCGCCCCGTTCCACAGCACCACGCCGTTCTTGACTTCCACCTTCTTGAAGCCGAACCGCTCCTGCACCGTCTCCGCGGCATTGTTCGGGCCGGTGACGTGCAACAGGATGTAATACAGGTTGGGTTTCTCGGCCGACCAGAGCTTGGGCGCGGTGACCGGTGCGGTGAGGGTCACGGTGGCGCTGCCGTCGGCGCCAATCTCCCCGCTCTGGCTCATCGCCGGGACGGCGGCCTTCACGCCATCCAGCCCGTAAAGCTCCCCGCTGAGCGTGAACGCCGCCCCCGCGCTTCCCGCCACGCGCACCGTGGATTTGAGCGTGGCATTTTTGTACGCGGCGTCCAGGTCGGTCACCACCGTGATGTCCGCCACGTGCAATGACGGCAGGGCGACGAGGTAATTCTCCCGATAGATGCCCCCCAGCGCCCAGAAATCACCCTTGTCCAGTACGCTCGTCGGCGTCATTTTGTAGACCCGCACGGCAAAAAAATTCTTCTTCCCCGGCTGCAGATATTTGGTCACGTCCATGTCAAAGGCCGTAAAACCGCTCTCGTGGTAGCCGGCGCGCTGCCCGTTGACAAACACCTCGGTGCCGTCGTAGGAGCCGTCGAAATGCCACAGGACGCGCTTGCCGGTAAACTCCGCGGGCACGTCCAGGGACCGGCGGTACAGCCCGATGTCGTTGTTCGGGTTCTGAAACGTCGGTCGCGAGAACCCCTCGATTTCCCAGTTCGACGGCACCGGAATGTCCTTCCACGTCGCATCGCTCGTTTCGGCCAGGGCGAAGGCGGGTATCGTCGCCGTGGCCGACTCCGGCAGCGCGCCGTTGACGCTGGGGCTGTTGCCGTGATCCAGAAGAAAACGCCACGTGCCCGTCATGGGCAGCACCGCCGGGTTGTTGACGCGCAGGCGATTCAGCGACACGGGAACGTTGCCCGCGACGGGGACCGGAACGGCCTGGGCGGGCAGGGCGGACAGGGCGGCCAAAAGCAGCGGTGCGGCGAAAACCTTCTTCATTGGATGCTCCTACTAACGAGTACGGGATGTGGATCAGTATGAATAACGAAGCACGGAATGGACCGCCGAATAATACCGATATTAAGCCTTATACACACATTTTTCTGTACAGTGCAGAAAAGTGGCCAGTCCCTGGCCGCGACCCCGCCCATGGGATTCGCTGTAAGTCTTTTATTTGCAATGGCTTGGGATACTGGGCGTTGTAGGACTCGAACCTACGACCTTACGGGTGTGATCGGCCTCTGGCGCCCGATCCAAAGCTCACGCAAAATGAGCCAGGGAAACTCAAACAGGCTTATTTTACAGGGGTTTTTGCGTATGTAAAGGGAACTCCAGCGGAATCCAGAAGTATCCAGAAAGTGTGTACCGACGACATTTTTGTGTACACTTCTGTACAAAAAAGAAGGTAAATGTTAGGTTTGCGAAATGTTCGTGGGATGATGCGCTACTTCGCACTGTGAGGTACTCCCCAACGTCAAGGCGCAAAACAGACAAAATTAAGATACATCGTCACCTGTTCAATATGATAAGATTGTCCGTCACGCCAAGTAACGCTGCTGTGCGGACAAACTCGTAGCGGGATGATTCAGGCACGAGTAACAAGGTTGCACATCAAGGGCCTGGTTGAGGGGCTGGCTGCTATTGACCGCGGTATTCGATCATAAACTCAGGATGCGTCCAGAGGACCCAGTCACAGACGTTGCCGTCGCCTCCGTCGGTGGTGCTAAGCGTCAGGAATCGGTCCTTGTCGGAGAGATCGCAGTTGATATCGATGGGCGCGTCGACGTTTGCGAAGGCAAGTTTCTCGAACCGGGCGTTGCCGTCGACGATCACGTGAATGGAGGCGAGGGGCTTGGCCGGGCTGGCATCCGGCCCCGCGGGGCGGTAACTGTTGCCGACGCGAGCGCGAAAGCCGGTAATCGCCGTGGACGGGTGCAGCGCACGGATAGCATCGAGATTCACGGTGAAACCATTGTTGCTGTGCATGACGAGTACGCGCGAAGTGGGTGTTGCGGCATCCTGGGGCAACGTGGTGGCGATGGGTTGTTCTCCTTCCCAAGGGCTGTCCGGGCCGGCCCAGATCAGTCCGTAGCTAACGAGGGTGGTGGCGGGGAATGTGAAAAGGTGCCCTGCCGAGTCCACCGGCATGTTGCCGCCGGGGATAAAGCAGCCGTCGAGGATGCGGTGGTCTGTCACAGGGACGTATCGGTGGTCTCCCAGCCGAATCGCAACGGCCTTTGTTTCGTGGGTACGGCCGGTGGCAGCGTCAATGCCGACGCCCGATGCGGAACCCGTCCCGTCGCCCCCGGCGAGCAAGTCGACCAAGTCGAGTGTGCGGACATCGGCCGCCATTACGCGTTTGAACGCGCTTGCCTCGAATAGGGCGGGACTAATTCCCGCCGTGGAAACTTCGACCGCGCTTCCGGCAGAGAGTTCCGTGGGGGGGATTCCGGCACCGCTTCCTTCCACGCGCACCTTTCCCTTGAAAACAGTGACGTGGATGGCGGTCGCGGAGGCCCGCACGCCGAACTCGGTGCCCAGGTCGATGATCCGTGCGGCGGGGGTGGAGACGCTCAAGCCACGGCCCGCTGGTGTGACGATGGCCGTCAGGGTGCCTTGGTCCAGCGTGATGGTGTGTGCGTCCGTAATTGAAAAGCGGGCGGGGCCTTCGATGATCAATTGGTTGCCGTCGTCGAAGCCGATTTGGATGAGTCCTGAATCCAGAACCAGCACACCTTTCGGGAACCGGTCGCCGTGCTCGGGGGTCGTAGTGCCGGCTGCCCATTTGGCATTTTGGGAGGCTAAAAAGCGCGCGGGTGAACTACGTGGCCAGACCAGGAAAGAAAGCAGACCGACGACCAGCAAGATCGCGGCGGCTATTCCCCAGAAGCGCCACCGAGTCGATGAATATCTGGACTTAGGAAGTCGCACGCGAACGGCCGGCGCGTTTGGCGCGTTCTCCGCCGACGCGGGTGCAAGGGGGCTCGGATTGGACGGGGGATTCTGGTTGTTCGGCATCGTGAGTCCGCCGTCCTCCTGCAACAGCCGCATGGCCGAGAGTCGGTGCTGCAGGCTCCGGTGCAGGAATGCCGCACTGGCGAATCGTTTGGCGTTTTCCGGGTGGCTGTGGATCCACTTGAATAAGGTGGCGACTTCCTCCGGCCCGAGAGCGTCGTCCAGGTAATCACTGATGACGCGATCCCACTCCATCAGTCACCTCCGGTGGGGGTCAGCCCTCGGGACTGGCCAAGGCGCCGTTCAATGCACTCGCGCAGTCCCCTGCGGACGCGGAGCAGGGATGCGCGGATTGCTTCCGAAGTACGCCCTTGCCTGCGGGCGATTTCCTGTGGTGAGTGTCCTTCGCGATAACGCAGATCGAGAAGATCTTTGGCGTCTCCGTTTACGCGATTGAGGCAATGCTCAAGCGCGTGGCCCTCTGCCGTCCACACGTCGGCGTGCGCGGCAAATGCATCGGCAATACCCTGCAGCACCTCGTCTCCCATGGCCCACTTCTGGCGGCTCTTTCGGCGGAAATGGTCGGCGATTTTATGCCGGGCAATGCCGATGGCCCAAGACGTGAAGTCTTTGCCCGTGGGCGGGAGGGAATGGCCCTCGAGGAGCGCGACGGCGACATCCTGAAGGATGTCCTGAGCGTCGGCACCATTCCGCACCGCTGACGAAATGAAGGCGTCGACAATTGGCTGGGCAAGAACCCATGCACGGGCAACGGCTTCGCTGTGGGATACGGCCATGGTCACCTATCTGGAGGGCACGCAGGGATGCACTCTCGAAGCTTACAACCACCAGAGAATCGCAGCTTGTGGTCAGGGCGTGACGGAAAATATGTCGGTTTCGTCGAACCGGCCATCTCCTACGGAATCATGCCTGGCATCACTGGGACGTAATCCTATTCGCTGCCTTGAGTTATGAGCCAAAGACATATCTTACAAGAATTTTCCGTCACGCGGGACTAACCGAAAGCGATGTAACTCAAAGAAAGCTTTGCGGAGGCAGAGCAGGAAGCCGGCGGAAACAGCGAATCGGAGGAAATTAATGCGAGTGCTCCCAGCCGTGCGTTGGACCGCGATCGTGTCTTTGCTTTGGATGAACTCCGCAGGGGTATCTGCGCAGAATTTACAGGGCGATGACCTCGCGGCCGGATTTCAGTCGCCGCCGCAAGCCGCTCGGGCGCGGACCTGGTGGCATTGGATGAACGGCGTGGTGAGCAAGGAAGGCATCACGGCCGACCTTGAGGCGATGAAGCGCGTCGGCCTTGCCGGGGCGTATTCGTTCAACGTCGATCAACTCCCCATCGACGACCCGAGCGTGCGGGTGCTGAACCCCAAGTGGCGCGAATTGATGAAGTTCGCCGCGCAGGAAGCATCCCGCCTGGGCTTGGAACTGGGATTCCATAACAGTCCCGGCTGGTCCTCCAGCGGCGGCCCCTGGGTGAAGGTGGAAGACTCGATGCAAACTTTGGTTTTCGGGACTGGTGGGCAGTTCAATGGGCCGGGCAAGTGTACGCTGAAACTCGCGACCGGCCGCGTTGTGCAAAATTACCATCGCGATGTCGCGGTGCTGGCGTTTCCGACCGTCCCGGATAATCAGCCCATTCCCAAGGCGAGCATTCTGGACATCAGCGGCCAGATGGACGCCGAAGGCAATCTGAACTGGGATGCGCCCGCCGGGCAGTGGACGATCGTCCGCTTCGGCCACACGACCACCGGAAAAACTAACGGCACGGCACCGGTGTCCGGGAGGGGACTGGAAATCGACAAGTTCAGCACGGCGGCGCTGGATCGGTACTGGCAGGAATACCCGGCCAAGATTCTCACCGATGCCGGCCCGCTGGTTGGAAAGACCATTACCAAGGTTTTGATCGACAGCTACGAGGCCGGCGCGCAGGACTGGACACCCTTGATGCGCGAGGAATTCAAAAAGCGGCGGGGATATGACGTGACGCCGTGGCTACTGGCGATCACGAAACGGACGGTGGAGAGCAGCGAACAAACCACACGCTTCCAGCGCGACTGGCGGCAGACCATCAGCGAATTATTCGTCAGCAACTATTATCGCCACATGGCTGAACTGGCGCACGGCGCGGGCCTGCAACTGGCAGTCGAACCTTACGGTACCGGCGCGGGCGCGAATTTCGATATGCTCAACGCCGGTGGCGCGGGGGATGTTCTGGCCGGAGAATTCTGGTCCAAGCCGAGCACCTGGGGATGGGATACGCTCGCGCCGCTGGTCTCTTCGGCGCATACGTGGGGCGTCCCCGTCATTGGCGCGGAATCTTTCACCGGGTTTCCCCAGGTCGCCTGGCAACAGGATCCCTACACGGTCAAAACCACCGGGGATCGCGCCTGGTGCATCGGCGTGAACCAATTCATTCTGCACACCACCGCGCATCAACCCTGGATGAACGTCGCGCCTGGAATGACCATGGGCAGTTGGGGCATGCAGTTTGGCCGCACGCAAACCTGGTGGGACCATGGGGCGAAAGAATGGCTCGACTACTGCGCGCGGGGACAATACCTGCTGCAGTCCGGTGTTTATGCGGCGGACATTTTGTTCCTTGAAGCTGACAAGGCGCGCCCCGCGGTGCCGATGGGGTATCGAGCGGACACCTGCGGAGAAGACGCATTTCTCAGCCGCGCAACGGTGAAAGATGGCAAAATCGCTTTCAGTGACGGGATCACTTACAGCGTCTTGTGCCTGCCCGATCGAAAGACCATGACGCCTGCGATCCTTCGCAAGGTCCGTCAGCTCGTCGCTGACGGCGCGATCGCCATGGGCCCCAAGCCGACCGCATCACCGAGCCTGGAAAACTACCCCGCCTGTGACGCGGAAGTTGTGCAGCTCGCGGACGAAGTGTGGGGCGGCGCCGCATCCGCCAGCGGCGAGCATCCGCTCGGCAAGGGAAAGGTCATCTGGGGAAAGCGCGTCGCGGATCTGCTCCCAGAACTCGGTCTTCAGCGGGACCTTTCATCAGCCGACCTGAATGCGGGCGGCACCAAGCTCCAATGGATTCATCGCCGAATCGGTGAGGCCCATGCCTATTTCATTTCCAATCAGCAGGACAACGCGGAACTTCAGACGGAAGTGAGCGTGCGCATCAAAGGAATGATTCCCGAATTGTGGCACCCCGACACCGGCAGGATGAGCCAAGCCCCGATCTGGCGGCAGGATGGCGACCGTATGATCGTGCCCGTTCGATTGGAACCGTCGGGTTCGGTCTTCATCGTGTTCCGAAAACCCCTGGGAAACGCCGATCCGATTGTGGCCTTGCAGCAGTCGCCGGCCGGCGGATCCATGGCTGTTGATGTCGATGATCGCGGGATTGTCACGGTCACGTCTTCAACAGTAGGCGCGTACGCATTTCGAACTGCTTCCGGGCGGACGCTCAAGGCAGAGGTGCCGGCAGCGCCCGCGGCGATTGAAATTCAAGGACCATGGGAACTACGTTTCCCACCCAACTGGGGCGCGCCGGACAAAGTCGTGCTCGACAAACTAATCTCCTGGCCGGAGAGCCCCGACATCGGAGTCAAATATTTTTCCGGCACGGCCACCTATATGAAAGGATTTGACCTTCCCGCCGACCTTCTTGCGCCTGGACGAACGATCGTTTTGAACCTGGGCGAAGTGAAGCAAATCGCAACCGTGCGCGTCAACGGCAAGGACCTCGGCGTCATCTGGAAGCCACCGTTCGAAATCGACGTCACCAGCGCGCTAAAGACCGGTGCGAATTCGCTTGAGATCAGCGTCACGAATTTCTGGGTGAATCGGTTGATCGGCGACGAGCAGCAGCCCGATGACGCGCAATGGGGCCGCGGGGGTCGGGGAGGCGCCCCCGCTCCCCCCGCCACCGCGACGGCCACCCAACCCGGACGCGGTGGCGGTGGGGCCCTTGCGACGATCCCCGACTGGCTCACCCAGGGCCAGCCTCGTCCTTCAAAAGAACGCTATACAGTCACGAGCTACAAATTTTACACGAAGGATTCGCCCCTTCTCAAATCGGGCCTGCTGGGGCCCGTAAAAATCGAAGCACGACAAAGCGCACCGGCAAATTGAAAGGCACTTTTCGGAGACCAGGCCATGATAAAAAAACTCAACGCGATCGCTGTGGCGGTATTAGTGACAAGCGGCACGTTCCTCGCCCCGGTGGGTTGCACCCCCGAGGCAGCACCTCCCCGGGCGGACTTTCCGGTGACTGCCGGCCCGGTGGCCGCCGCGCCGGTGGCAACCACTTCCGCGCCGGCGACGACCGCCCGCGGCGGCAGAGGCCCGGCTGCCCGCGGCCCGGCCGCCCCCATCGAGCTGGCTCCGGATGACAAGCCCGCCTTTCCCGATCCGCCCGCCGGATTCAACGTCAAGCGCGACAACATCGCCACGGGCAAAATGACCACCGTCCCGTACGACTCCAAAACGCTGGGCACCCGGCGCAACATCTACGTGTTCACTCCGGCCGGTTATTCCCCCGACCGCAAGTTCCCGGTCCTTTACCTTCTGCACGGCCTCGGCGGCGACTACAACGAATGGCTCAGGTACGGCGCGGAACATATCCTCAACAATCTCGCCGCCGATGGTAAAATCCAGCCCATGATCGTCGTGTTCACCAACGGCGACGCGAGCGTCACCGTTGAAAATCAGGCCCAGCACACAAACGGCCCCGGCCGCGGCGGAACCGGCGGGCCCGGCGGCGACAACTGGGGTGCCCCGTTCGAGAACGATCTGCTCAAGGACATCATCCCCTTCGTTGAATCCCACTACCCAGTGATCGCCGATCGCGAGCACCGGGCCATCGCCGGCCTCTCGATGGGCGGCGGTCAGACCCTCAACATCGGCCTCTCCCACCTCGACTTGTTCGCCTGGATCGCCGGCATGTCTCCCGCGCCCAACACCAAGGCCCCCGCCCAACTCGTGCCCGACCCCACCGCCCTCAAGGACAAAATCAAGCTCCTCTGGCTCTCCTGCGGCAACAGGGATGGTTTGATCCGCATCAACCGCGGCGTGCACGCCTACCTCAAGGAAAAAGGCGTCCCCCACGTATGGAACGTTGACGGCCACGCCCATGACGGGCCCGAATTCGCCAGCAACCTCTATCTGTTCGCCCCATTTCTGTTCAAGTGACCAGTCGGGACGCACATCGTACATCGCTTTTCACTAACGGAGATTAAGAAATGATTCGCAGAGTTAGTGCCCTTCTGGCGGCAATCGTCATGATGAGCGGATGCTGGCTCGCCCCGACCGCCGATGACCGAAGTCTAGCGAAAGACGGCGGCGGCAATCCCCCATTGGTGGCGCCGCCAGCGCCGGGATCGCCCGCCGCGTCCCACGCGCCGCCGGGTATTCCCGCCGGCTGGACGGACGGCTACGTCTATGCCAACGGCGTGCGCCTCCATTACTACCATGCCTTCCCGGCCCCCGGAAAGCCGGTGATCGTCATGTGCCACGGGGTCACCGACATCGGCCTTTGCTGGACTACCCTTAGCTGGCAGCTCCAGGATTCCTACGACATTTACATGCTCGACAGCCGCGGCCACGGCCTGTCCGATCCCTTCACGACCGCCGACACCGGGGACACGCTGGTGAAGGACGTGGTGGAAACCTGCCGCGCCCTGAAGTTGGAAAAGCCCATCCTCATGGGCCACTCCATGGGAGCCGCAACCGTCATGCGCGTCGGTGCCGAATATCCCGACTTCGCGAAGGCCATCATCATGCTCGATCCCGGCCTGGGTGCCGGCGGCCCGGGCAGGCGCGGCGGCGCCCCGGCGACCGGCCCCGCCAGTGCCACTGCACCGGCGCGCGGCGGGCCCCCCGGCCGTGGCTCGCCGCCGGCTCCCGGAGCGCCGGCACGGTTTTCACTGGCGATGTCCGGCTCGCCCGAAGTCCTAGTCGCGCAGAACAACCACAGCTACGAAGACCTGGTGGCCATCGCCCACCGCGACAACCCGAAGTGGGGCATCGTGGATTGCCAGTATTGGGCCCTTTCCAAAAAGCAGTACCACGGCACGTATAGCGATCAACAACGGCAAGCCATGTCTGGCACCATGAGCAGCGGCGACGCCCTGGCCAAAATCACGGCGCCGGCGCTGATCCTCAAAGCTGACGCCCCGCCCGCGACCCGCCTGGCCAACGAGGAGGCCGCCAAGGTGATGCAGCACGGCAAGCTCGTGCATATCGACGGGGCCGCCCACAATCTGCACCACGACCAGCTTGCGCGGACCGTGGAAGAGCTCAAGCAATTCCTATCGACCGTGAAGTAATCACCCAGAACCGAACGACTCTGACCTTTTGCCCTAAGCCGGATACCCGTTGCTCTTACAGGAGTTTGATCTCATGAAGAAGTGCCGAATGATGCTTTCCGCCCTCGTGTTTGCCGCACTTGCCGCAACGCCCGCCTGGGCCCAGCAGACAGCCCCTGCGGCTGATGACTTTAAGCCCGCCTCCACCAATATCCTGGGCCAGCAGTACCCACAGGTAAACTCCGCCCGCCAGGTGCGCTTCCGCATCAACGCCCCGCAGGTGCAAACCATCCGCGTGATGGGCACGAATCTGGTTAAGGGCGCGGATGGCGTGTTTACAGGCACCACGGCCCCGCAGGATCCCGGCTTCCATGCTTACCAGCTCACCGTCGATGGCTTGGTCGTGGCGGACCCGGCCAGCGAGAGCTTCTTCAGCGGCGGCAAAATGACCAGCGCCATCGAAGTTCCCGATAAGGGCGTGGATTTCTATGACAACAAGGACGTGCCCCATGGCGATCTTCGCGCCCACTTTTACAAAACCAAATCTGGCGAGAACCGGCAGGCGTGGGTCTATACGCCGCCCGATTATGACCAGGACCCCACCAAACGCTACCCCGTGCTGTACCTCCAACACGGCATGATGGAGGAACGCCGCGCTTGGGCCCAGCAGGGCCGCACCAATTTCATCCTGGATAACTTGATCGCCGAGAAGAAGGCCGTGCCCATGATTGTGGTCATGGAAGATGGCGGTATCAGTGGGGGCATGGGCGGAGGCGGACGCGGTGGAACTCCAGGCGGACGCGGAGGCCGTGGTGGCCCGCCGGCTAGCGCTCCAGGTGACGTGCCCGGCACAGCGCCCGGCGGCCCGGGGGCACTCGGGGCCCCACTTCAAGACGAACAGTGGTTCTATGTCGTAGCGCCTGCGGGCGCGCCAAGTAGTGCTCCCGCGACCAGCAATCGCGGCGGGGGCGGACGCGGAGGCGCGAGCGCGTCCTTCACCACGCAGATCATCAACGACATTATTCCCGAGATCGACGCCAAGTACCGCACGCTTACCGATCGCGATCACCGCGCTATGGCGGGCTTGTCGCTGGGCGGGATGCAGACCTACCAGATCGCCCAGGCCAACAAGGATAAGTTCGCCTACGTCGGCGTCTTCAGCGCCCCCTTCGGCTTCCCGGGACTTAATGGATACGCCGCGTCCCCCGAGGAGTTCGACAAAACCTTCAAGGCGTTCTTCATCAGCATGGGCAGCAGGGAAGGCGGCGGCAGCGGTCGCGATCCGGCCAACCAGCTCAAACAGGCTGGTGTCAAGCACGTGACCTACTACGAAGCCCCGGGCACGGCCCACGAATTCCAGACCTGGCGAAAAAGCCTGCACGAGTTTTCACCGCTGCTCTTCAAAGATTGAACATTGAACCCGGGATGGGCTGTGAACCGGCGTGACAAGGCACTTTTCGCCGCCGCCAGCATTCGCTAAAACTCGCATTTCCTGTTACTTAGAGGGAAACTTCATGTTGATGTTGTACCGACATTTCTTCCTTTTGACGATTTCAATGCTGGCGATAAGTTTCGCGTCGCGCAGTTTGCTCGCACAGGAAAAGTTCGTTCCGCCGTCGTCCGGGCGTGTGACCTACAATTTCAACCCCGGCTGGAAGTTCATCAAACACGATGTGACCGGTTCCGAAGCGCCGGCGTTTGACGACGCGAAGTGGGAAAACGTCAGCACTCCGCACACATGGAACGACGTGGACAGCTATGACGAACACATCGCGCGCGGCGGCGAGGTGACGCTTTACATGGGGCCGGCGCGCTACCGCAAACACTTCAAATTGCCCGCCGCCGCAGAGGGCAGTCGAATCATCCTGGAATTTGAGGGCCTGCGGCAGGCGGCGAAATTCTGGGTCAACGGCAAGCCCGTCGGCAAACACGAGGATGGCATCACCGCCTTTGGGCTGGATATCACCGACGCAGTGACCTTTGGTGACAAAGAGAACGTCCTGGCGGCCTGGGTCACCAATGTCACCAATTATCAGGAGGAAGCCACCGGCGTGGTTTTTCAGTGGGAATCCAAGGATTTCAATCCCAATTTTGGGGGCATCAATCGCAACGTGCGGCTGCACATTATTCCACCCATTCACCAGACGCTGCCGCTTTTGAATCTGGGCACCACCGGCGTGTACGTCTACGCAACCAATCACGATGTGCCAGGCAAGAAAGCAACGCTAAATATTGAATCGCAGGTTCGCAACGGATCGACCGGTACCGCCGTCGTGGAACTTTCAACGATTGTGGTGGACGCCGACGGAAACACGATCGCAACCTTCAAGAGCGAACCGTACGACATGGCCAATGGTGAAACCACGCTGATCAAGGCCACCGGCCCGTTGACCAACGTGCGCTGGTGGAGCACCACCGATCCCAATCTTTACGACGTCTACACAATATTAAACGTTGCCGGCAAGGTGGTGGACGTCAATAAGGTCACCACCGGCTTCCGCAAGACAGCCTTCAAGGGCGGTGCGGGAACGGGGGGCGTTTACATCAACGACCAGTTCACCTGGCTGACGGGATATGCCCAGCGGAGCACCAACGAGTGGGCGGCTATTGGCGCCGCCTATCCGGATTGGCTGCACGACTGGGACATGAAGTTTGTCGCCGCCGGCCACGGGAACTACATGCGCTGGATGCACGTCGCGCCCAAAAAGCAATTGTCGGACGCGTGCGACCGGGTCGGAATTGTGCAGGTCTGCCCCGCCGGTGACAAGGAGGCCAACCCGACGAATCCGATCCAATGGGACCAGCGCATGGAGGTCATGCGTCGCACGATGATCTATTTCCGCAACAGCCCGAGCATTCTGTTCTGGGAGGCGGGCAACAATGCCATAGCGCCGGAACGACTTCAGGCAATGGTCGATCTGCGCAAGCAACTGGACCCTTCCGGCGGACGGGTCATGGGCACGCGCCATGGCGACAACAGCGTCCTGGCGCAGGCGGACACGCACATATCTGAGTATTACGGCGTCATGATCGCGCAGGACCGCAGCACCGAGGCGCTGGCCAACCCCAACGCCATTTTTCGGGGCTTCAGCTATGAGCGGCGTGACCTGGCACCGTTTATCGAAACCGAAGACTTCCGCGACGAGGCGCTGCGGACATACTGGGACGACTTTTCGCCCCCTCACTTCGGTTTCAAGAAAGGCCCCAACGACACCTATAACTGGAACTCCGAGACCTTTTGCCTTGCCGCCGCCACGCGCTACTACGCCTATTGGTCGCACCGCATCACCCTCAACGATCCCAAGATGGCGCGTTGGTCTGCCTATGCCTCGATCATCTGGTCCGACAGCCTCCAACTCGGCCGCAACCCCGACACCGAAGTCGCTCGCTCCAGTGGCAAGGTGGATGGCGTGCGGATTCCCAAGCAGGCCTACTTCGTCTATCGCGTCATGCAGAACCCCAAACCCGACATCCATATCATTGGGCACTGGACCTATCCGGCCGAGACCAAAAAAACGATGTACGTCGCCGCCAACAACGTCAGTAGCGTCGAATTGTTGATCAACGGCAAATCGGTCGGCAAGAACGGCAACCCAAAGGATGGCTACATTTATGCCTTTCCCGATGTGGCATTCGCGGCCGGTACGATCAAGGCCGTGGCATACGACAAAGACGGAAAACCGGTTGTCGAGCACGAATTGAAGACCGCCGGACCGGCCGCGGCGATCAAGTTGACACCTTACTCAAGCCCCACAGGATTAATGGCCGATGGTGCGGACATCGCGTTCTTCGACTTCGAAGTGGTGGATGCCGATGGCAACCGCTGCCCCACCGATCAATCCCGGTTCGATTTTGAACTCACCGGCCCCGCAATCTGGCGCGGCGGCGTCAATGAATATACGCCCGGATCAATTAACAACAAATACCTCAACACCGAATGTGGTATCAACCGCGTCTTTGTCCGTTCGACACTCACGCCGGGGGCCATCACGCTGACCGCCACACGCGAGGGGCTGCCGAAGGCAACCATCAACATCGAATCGAAGCCCATCGCCATTACCGGCGGCCTGATCCGCGTGACACCATGACAAGATTTTTGCGATAGAATGAAGCGACCCACGAAAATGGCGACAGCCCAGATTAAAGAGAGGTTCCCATGAAACTCCGATTACTGACCGGCACAATTGTTGCGATCGCTTGTTTGCAAGCGCTCGCCCCGAACCGTGTGCAGGCGGCTGATCTTACCCTGCGATATGACCGTCCCGCGCAGGGCCAGACACCCGCGCAGGCCTGGGAGCGGGAATCCCTCCCCATCGGCAACGGTCGCATCGGCGGAAATTTTTTCGGCGGGCTGGCGCAGGAACGTCTGGCCTTCAACGACGTCAGCCTCTGGACCGGGAATGAAACCGTAAAGGGCTCTTTCCAGGCGTTCGGCAACGTGACCATCGCCCTCCCGGGGCACGACGAGGGCGCTTCCGACTATTCGCGCGAACTTGACCTTGAGCACGGCGTCGGGCGCGTCAGTTACAAGAAGGGCGGCGTGACCTACCGCCGCGAGATCTTCGCCTCGCACCCGGCGCAAGTCATCGTCATCAGGCTAACGGCGGATCGCCCGGGGTCTTACACCGGCCGCGTCGACCTGGCGGACATGCACAATGCGCCTACCACTGCTTCGGGCAACCGCTTGGTATCGGCCGG
>CAIPTQ010000312.1 GCA_903868035.1 uncultured Phycisphaerales bacterium | reverse complement strand
GGTGCTGGTGCTGTCGGGGCCGGAGTGGCACCTGGGCGTGGTGGGGATTGTCGCCTCGAAGATTCTGGAGGACTACGACCGCCCCGCGGTGATCATCTGCGAGGAGGAGGACGACCTGTGCCGGGGGTCGGGCCGCAGCATCGTGGGCTTCGACATGGCGCAGGCGTTCGCCGCGTGCAGCGACCTGATCGTGCGCGGGGGAGGGCACGCGCTGGCGGGCGGGCTGACGCTGCGCCGGGAGATGATCCCCGCGGTGCGGGAGCGGCTGTGCGAAATCGCGGCCGCGACCCTCGCGCCGGGGGACCTGCTCCCCCACCTCGACCTGGACTGCGAAGTGCTGCCCGAGGAGATCATGCCCGAACTGGTGGAGGCGCTGGCGAAGCTGGAACCGTTCGGGGAAGCCAACCCCGCGCCGGTGTTCCTGACGCGCGGCCTGGAAGTCGTCAACGTGCGGCAGGTCGGCAAGGAGGGGAACCACCTGAAGCTGACCGTGGCGCACGGGCGGCGGGCGTTCGACGCGATTGGCTTCAACATGGCGCAGAGCAATGGGTGGATACGGATTGGCAGCGAGGTGGACCTGGCCTATACGCCGGAGTTCAATGAGTTCAACGGGAATGTGGGGTTGCAGTTGCGGCTGGCGGGGGTGAGGAAGAGCGGAAGTGGTGAGTGATGAGTGGGGAGTGCGTTGACCAGGCGGTGCTGCTGGTGGGCGGGCTGGGGACGCGGCTGCGGCCGCTTACGTATGCCTTGCCTAAGGCGCTGATTCCGGTTGCCAATTTGCCGCTGATTGCTTATGAGATCATTCCCCTGGTGCGGGCGGGTGTGAAGCAGATTGTGTTTGCCATGGGGTACAAGGCAGAGCTTTTGCGGGAGCATCTGGGCGACGGGGCGGAGTTTGGGTGCGAATTTGTTTATGTCGAGGAGCAGGAGCGGCTGGATACGGCCGGGGCGATCAGGAATGTCGCCGCGCACGTTGACGGGCCGTTTTTCTGCTGCAATGGCGACATGATCTACGATGTGGACCTGGGGGCGTTCGCGGCGGATCATCTGCGGCGCGAGGCGCTGGTTACTTACTGCCTGCGGCGGACGGACGACATCTCGCACTTCGGGCTGATCCAGTGGCGGGACGACGGGCGGGTGACGGCCTTCCTGGAAAAGGTGGCGGTGGACGAGACCGGGCGCAACACGGTCAACTCCGGCTTCTACCTGATGTCGCCGGAAGTGCTGGACTACATCCCGGCGGGGGTGCCGTACTCCAACGAGAAGGAACTGTTTCCCCGGCTGCTGGAGCGGGGGCTGCCGCTGTATGCCCATGTGCCGGCGGAGGACGGGTACTGGGCCGATGTGGGGCGGTTTGACACCTATCTGCAGGCCAACGGGGATGTGCTGGAAGGGAAGATTGGGTGGTTTGAGGCGACGGTGAACAGCGAGGCCGAGGGGGCCTGTGTCACCGACGCGGTGGACATCCAAGCCAACGTCAGTCTCGGCGCCGGGGCGATGATTGGGCCGCGCGTGTCCATCGGCGCGCGGGCGGTCATCGGCGAGGGGGCCGTGGTCGAGGATAGCATCATCTGGGCGGGCAGTGAGGTTGCGCCGGGGGCGAGGCTGAAGCGGTGCATCGTGGCCGGGCTTGAGACGATCAAGGTGGACTAGGCCCGGTCGCGCCCAGTGGGCGCTCGTACAGGATGGCAAGAGGGTGCGGGGTGATGGATTGAACGACGAATTGTTGATGATACCGGGGCCGACCATTCTGCCGCCTGAGGTGCGGGAGGCTTTGTCGTTGCCGTCGATGTACCACCGTGGCGAGGAGTTTGCGGCGGTGCTGGACGAGTGCACGCGCGGGCTGCAGAGGCTCTTGGGGACGACGCAGCCGGTGGTGATTCTGAGCAGTTCCGGCACCGGGGCGGTCGAGGCGGTGGTGGTCAACACCTTGTCGCCGGGCGACCGGGTGCTGGCAATTGCAGGGGGGAAGTTCGGCGAACGCATTGGCGAAGTCGCCGCAGCGTTCGGCGCGCAAGTGGACTTCATGGAGGTAGAACACGGGCGGGCGGCGAATCCTGCGGAGGTCGGGGAGCGGCTCGCGCAGGCGGACTATCGCGCCCTGCTGTTCGTGCTCAATGAGACTTCGACGGGCGTAAAGCAGGACGGGCATGCGCTGGCGAAGGTGGCCCGTGCGCATGGGGCGCTGACGGTGATGGACTGCGTCAGCGGTATCGCCGGGATGCCGATCGGGTTCGATGAGGCGGGGTACGCTGCCGCTGGCGCGGGGTCGCAAAAGGCGCTGATGCTGCCGCCGGGGCTGGCGTTCGCGGTGCTGAGCGCAGAGGGGCAGGAAGCGGCCAAAACCGCGAAGATGCCCAAGTTCTATTTTGATCTGGCCAAGGCGATCAAGGCGCTCGCCAGGGGGCAGACGCCGTACACGCCGGCGGTGAACCTGATCGTGGCGCTGCAGGCATCGTTGCGGCTGATCGAGGCGGAGGGGGTTGAGGCGTTTCAGGCGCGGCACCGGCGGATGGCGCGGGTATGCAGGGCGGCGGCGCGGGCGGCGGGGCTGGAGCCGCTGGCGGAGGATGAGTGCGCGAGTGACGTCGTGACCGCGATTCGGTCGCCGGAGGGCCTGGACAGCGGGCAGTTGGTCAAGGCGTTGCGGGGGAAGCATGGGATACTGATTTCCGGCGGGCAAGACGCGCTAAAGGGGAAGATCTTCCGCATCGGGCACCTCGGGGCGGCGTCTTTCGACAACTTGCGGGAGACGTGGGAGAAGACGGCACTGGAGCTTTGTGAATTGGGGCATGGGTGCGACGTGGGCGAGGTGCTGGGG
>CAIPTQ010000311.1 GCA_903868035.1 uncultured Phycisphaerales bacterium | reverse complement strand
TGTGCCGAATCGGACGTCTCGAACGAGTCGAAGTTTGCGTCATCAAATCCTATCCCATTATCAGAGATCACAAATCCCTTGACGGGACGAGTGTCGAAATCACCCATGACGTATTGTGAATCCCGCAACACCTCAACCTCTATCTCTCCCGTCAACGAGTCGCCTCGCTCTTCGATGGCCTGAATCGAGTTCACGACAGCCTCAAACACCGGCAACAGCGCCTCACTCTTGAAATGCGGTAGATTACGCACCTTGCCTAAAAGGTAGGTCTTCAGATATTTCATGCTACGTCGCTCCCGTTCCCCGAAAACAACAAGTTTACACGCCAACCATCGTTCAGCAAGCCCTCCGCCCCATCTTGTCGCCGCCCCATCTTCCCATCTTCCGCCGTGGCCCTTCGTGATTCGTCCGCATTCACGCCGCGCCGGTCGCCACCACGGATGTCGCGGATCTCACGGGCAGTGCAAGACGCCCGTCTCCTTGCCTTGATCCGCGCCGTCCGTGCCACCCATCAGAATCGTCGCCGCCCGCCATTGATATCTTGATGCCTCCTTCTGCTTCATCGCCGCTCCCAATCAATTCAGTCTCACGCAGAGGCGCAGGGTCCGCAGAGGCAAGTCCGCAATCTCCAACTCTTCTCTGCGAGCTCTGCGCCTCTGCGTGAGATCATTCTTCTTCGTGGCCCTCGGCGGCCCTTCGTGGTTGACAATTCCCAGCCCCCGTCAAAGATTCAAACAAAAACCGTACACATAATCTTGACACATGCCTAACCATGTGATATCTTCACAGTTATGCTCCGCGATCATCCATCCTCATTCTCCCCGGCACTCCGCTCTTCGTTCCGCTTTCCACTGGCAACTGGCAACCAACAACTGGCAACTCTCTCTCATTTTGCCTTTTTCATTCGCCGGCCGCGTCGCTTCGGGGTCGTTCGGGGGACGTTTGGGGGACGATTTGGGGTCGTTTGGGGGACGGTTTGGGGCCGCTTTGGGGCCACTTCGGGGTCGTTATTTCCGCGCCATCCACACCCCCATAAAACACAACCTCTTTTTCAGGAGACACTTATGGCTAATATCCCAGGAACTTCCCGCCTCCAAACCATCTTTTTACGCGCCTTCCGCCTCCAACCCACCGGCCCCACCCCCGACCAGTGGCCCTCCCCGGCCATCCTCCGCCGCTGGCTCCGCAAGCCAACCTTCCGCCGCGCCCTCGCCTCGGTCCAGGACACCCTCCGCCTCCAGTCCGACTTCCACCTCGCCAGTGCCGCCACCCGCGCCTCCGCCCAACTCGCCGCCCTGCCCGGTCCATCCCCTGACACACCGCCATCCGAATCCATCGACACCGTCGAATCCATCCTCCGCCTCGCCCACGTCCGCCAGCGTTTCGCGGCCAGCGAATCCCGCCACGACACCACCCAGACCCTCGCCGGCGAACTCGCCACCGCCCAATCCGAACTCGCCGACGTCCGCGCCCAGCTTGCCCACGCCAATCAGGAACTCAAACTCAGCTTCCGCCTCGACCCCTTCATCCACCAACGCGAACATCCCCAATGAACCCGACCCGCCTTTTTCCCCTTCACCTCATTGGTCATTCGAATTTCATTCGTATAATTCGAGTTTCGAGTTTCGAGTTTCTGCCCCATACGGGTTTCGAACTTACTCCTTTATGTCACTCGTCGTCCCATCCTCCCTCACCGACAAGCCGCTCGCGGGCGTGTTGCGCCAGCTCAAACCCGGCCTGAGTTGGGCC
>CAIPTQ010000310.1 GCA_903868035.1 uncultured Phycisphaerales bacterium | reverse complement strand
CGTCGCAGCGGGAGCCGGCAAGGATGTTGTCGGCGTCCTCCAGCTCCAGCGTGCCGCGGTCAAGATGGCAGGAGAGTCGAGCGCTGGTGTCGCCCAAACTCAGCCCTCCAAACTTGACATTCTCGGTGAATTGCTTTTTGGTGGTTTTGGCCATGATACGGTTCCTTTCGGGATAAGAGATTCGCACGCTATCGGGCGGGCGGTGAAATTACGGGGAGGAAGCGTCTACTTTGACGCTGCCGAAGATTGCACTTTTCCGGCCGTCACCACGAACACACCGACATGTTCCGGCACGTCGGCGGGCTTTTCGCCTACCACAGTCGCGAGGATCGTCAACTCTTCGGCCTGGGCGCGCTTGACGTATTCGAAGATGGACCGGCCCAGCGATTCACCACGATCCAAAAGCTCGATTGAGAAACCATCGGGATACAGGCTGGACAGCGCCGACGACAGCCGCATGAGTTGCGAGGTCGATAGCATCCCCGCCGCCGTGCCCTCGAAGATGAAGCTGCCGGCGTCGTCAAAGGCCAGGTCTTTGATGCCGCAGCCGTCGGCGATGCCCTTGAGCTTGGCGGCCTTTTCCTTTTTGATCTCCGCTTGCCGCCGCTCCAGCGCCAGCAGTTGGATGCCGTCGGCGTCGCGTTGTTTGGCGCGGGCGAGGTTGGCGCGGTACTGTTCGGCGCGGACTTCGGCGGCGGCGGCTTTGCCGATTTCGTCCTGAATGGCCGAGTGATCGGGGGCGGAGGGGATGGCTTTTTCGGGCTGTTGCTTATTGGCGTCAAGGAACGCAGTCAGGCGCAACTGTATACCCCTCGCCTCTTTCAGTCGGGCGAGGAGTTCGGCCACTTGACCATCGACGCGGCTAAGTTCCCTGCACGAATCCCCGATGATTTGATTCTGTTCCCGGATGCCGCGGTTCTGCGCCTCCAGGATCGCCACCTCCTCCCGGTGCGCCCTGTCCTCATCAGCCACCTCCTCCCGCAAAGCCGCCACGTCGGGCACCTCCACCGGCGTGAGGTCGATATCCCCGTACATCTTTACCTTCGCCCGCAGGTCGCGCGCCGCAATCTCGGCCGCCAGCGACTCGGTGTCGAGGGCCTTCGTGTCGAGGTGGAAGAGTTCGGCGAAAAACGCCTTCCGCTCGCCCTCGCTCATGTTCCGCAGATGATCCTGATTCACGAGAAAGGGGTTGAGCAGCTTGCGGATTTCATCGGCGGGCTTGGCGATCTTCGCGCCGTCGCGGATGTACACCACGGGCCGCGCCGTAATGCTGCCGTCTTTCGCCCGATACCATTCCCGCGTGATGCTGCCACCGTCGAACGTCAGCCGCACCATAGCCTCGGTCGCGCCGTGGCGGATCAAGTCGGCGGGCGTGGCACCGCCGAAACACCAGCGGACGGCGTTCAAGATCGTTGTCTTCCCAGCGCGGACCTGGCCGTAGAAGATGTTGAGGGGCTGGCCGAGTTTGATTTCGGCGTCGGCGATGGTGCCGAGATTCTTGACTGTGAGGGAGAGGATTTTCATGGGGAGCCTTTCGGGTAAAAGATAAAAAGCGCCGGGTGGTGCCCACCAAGGGATACCCAGCGTGGGTCACACGCAATGCCGGTGCCGCCGCTTGGCACGCCGGCCGACGGGCTGTACGAACACGCCAAGGCGTCGGGCGGCGTCGGGCGCAGGGTTGCACGCCCCGTGCGCCGTCGTCCGCTTCTTGGGCTGCATCATCGCCCGCTCGGTCGCTCGCGAGCGCATGGTGGGCACGAAGCCCATGCCCAGCAGTGAGGCGAGGGCCGCGCTGATGGCAAGGGTGCGGGATTGGCGGGGGCGGGAGGGGAAGGTGTTATGCGACATGAGGGGACTCCATTTCCAAAAGGTCGTATTCGCACGCCAGCACAACGCGGCGGCAGAGGTCAACATCGAACAGGCCGATATGGCAATCGTCACTGGACAGGCCCAAGGTGGCAGCCAGGGCGGCATAGGCGCGGCGTCTGGTGCCGCGTCCGCCATTCTGCCAGTAGGGGTCGAAAGCGGCGTGAGCCAGAATCTTCCACTCCCGCAGCTCTGCGTCAGCCAATCGCCCCAGCGGCTTGTCCGTTCCATCGTGGACGCCCACCCATGCCCGGCAGGGGCGGCAGAGGTAGATCATGCCGTAGGACCGGCGGTAGACTTCGGCGGAGTCCACGAAGACGGCGGGCTGGTGGCAGTAGGGGCAGGTGATCATACAGGCCGCACTTTCGCGTAATGCACTTCCGGTGCCGGGCACTTCCCGGCGGCCACGAGCTTCCGCAGAATCGCGGCACACGCCAGCGCGTCATCCAGGGCGGTGTGGGCGGCCACTTGCGGAATGTCGAAGTGCGCACACGCCTCCGCCAGCTTGGGGAACTTATAGCCGCTGCCGGATTTCTTCGGAGCCTTCACCAGGTCGGTCGAGGCCCGCATGGTACAGATGTTTGGCGTGCGGTCGAACCGGTCATCCAGTCCGGCGCGGCGAATCTCGCCCCGCAGAACCTTGGTGTCGAATTGGGCGTTGAAGGCGACGACGATCAGGCCCCGGTCCACGGCGGCGAGGTATTCGTCCAGCGCCTCCCGCACCGGCACGCCGTCGCGCTCGAGCATCTCCGTCGTCAGTCCATTGACTTCGCCCGCTCCCAACGTCATCTCCCAGCCGTCGGGCTTGATGAGGCGATGGCTCAGGCCGACTTGCGCGAGGTCCGCGTCCAGATAGATGAGCGCCAGCGCCGCCATGCGGGGCTGGCCTTCGGCGTCGGCGGGCTTGGAGAAATCAAAGAGACCAGATGTTTCCGCGTCGATACAAAGGTATTTGGGGGGCATGGGATTCCTTTCAAAAAAAACCCAAATTTTATTCCTACACAACTCGTGAAGTTGCAAGGGGTTACGCTTTTTGG
>CAIPTQ010000309.1 GCA_903868035.1 uncultured Phycisphaerales bacterium | reverse complement strand
GCGGCGACGGGTGCGTCGATATTGATCTGGCCGTACGGGATCATGCCGGTGAGCACGGCGGCCACCGCGATGTAAAGAACCGTGCACAGGAGCAGCGAACCCAGGATCCCGATCGGAACATCCCGGCTGGGATTCCGGGCCTCCTCCGCGTGGGTGGAAACCGAATCGAATCCGATATAGGCAAAAAAGATGATCGCGGATCCCGCCAGCATGCCGAGGGGCTCCCCGCCGGCGCCGGTCTGGCCGAGGAGGGTCTTGCCGAAAAGGCTGAAACCGGAATAGCCGAAGGGCGCGAACGGATGCCAGTTTGCCGGATCCACGTAGAAGGCGCCCACGGCAATCACGAACAGCACGATCGCCAGTTTCACGATGACCATGGCGGTGTTGACGCTGGCGCTTTCCTTGATGCCGCGCACCAGAATCACGGTGAGCGCGGCGGTGACCAGCATCGCCGGCAGATCGAGGACCGCCCCCGTCGCCACGAATCGGCCCAGGCCCGGATCGTAGTCAAAAGGCGTCTTGGCCACCGCCAGCGGCAGCCGGGGCAGGAAGGTGCCAAGAAACTCCTGGAAATATTGCGACCAGCCATGGGCCACGGCGGACGAGGCAATGGTGTATTCCAGGAGCAGATCCCAGCCGATGATCCATGCCGCCAGCTCGCCGAGGGTCGCGTAGGCGTAGGTATAGGCAGACCCGGCCACGGGAACCATCGAGGCAAACTCGGCATAACACAGCCCGGCGAAGACACAGGCCAGCCCCGCTACCACAAACGAAAGCATGATGGCGGGCCCGGCCTTGTCGTGGGCCGCCTGCCCGGTCACGACAAAAATGCCCGCCCCGATGACGCAGCCGATGCCCAGGCTGGTCAGTTGAATCGGTCCCAAGACCCGGCGCAGCCGGTTGTCGTCCTCAAGCTCGCGGTGCAGTTGCGCGATGCTTTTCCGGTTAAAAAGGTCTTTCATGCAGAAAATCCGCTGGCCGGCCGGTCACCTGGGCTTTGCATGTCGGGCCAAAGAACAACGGAAAGCGGCCCGCAGGTAAAGACATTGGAGGAGTGACCTCCAGGGTGCCGGCAGGTCATGAACGAATCAGATGAGGGATTCAATTTCTGGCTTCCTGGCTTCTGAATGATCATCCGCCCTCCTCGCCTCCGGCGATCGCTTACTTCAGAAGCCATGAATCCATGAAGCAAACGGGTTCCCGAGGTAATTCCTGGTTTCCTGGCTTCTGAATTTGAACAGGCTTTCCTGGATTCTCACTCCACCCGCAGAATGCAGCCGCGCAGGTATTCACTTTCCGGCATGGTGACCAAAACGGGATGGTCCGGCGGCTGATGGCAGAACTCGAGCACGCGCACCTGGCGCTTCGCGTCGGTGGCGGCATCGGCCAGCATGGCGCGAAAATCCGCATCCTGCACGTGATGTGAGCAGCTGTAGGTGGCGAGCACGCCGCCCGGCGCGAGCCGCTGCATCGCCCGCAGGTTGATCTCCTTGTAGCCGCGCATGGCGCCGGCCAGCGCGCCCTTCGATTTGGCGAACGGGGGCGGATCGAGCACGATGAGATCCCACGTCTCGTCGCGGTTTTCGGTGAAATAGT
>CAIPTQ010000308.1 GCA_903868035.1 uncultured Phycisphaerales bacterium | reverse complement strand
CGCCCCCGGCCCCGGCCCCGTCATGCCCCCCGCCGACACCATCCCCGTCATCGACACCCACATCCACCTCTTCGACCCCTTCCGCCCCGGCGGCGTGACCTACCCCAGCAAGAACAACCCCGCCCACGCCGTCATGTACAAAACCTCCAAGCCTGACCGCTACCGCCCCGTCGTCGAATCCCTCGGCATCGTCGGCGCCATCGAAATCGAATGCTCCGGCCTCCTCGAAGATAACCAATGGGTCCTCGATGTCGCCGCCACCGACGAAGTCATGGTCGGCACCATCGGCCACCTCACCCCCGGCGCCGCCGAATTCCGCGCCCAGCTCGACCGCTTCCGCAAAAATCCCCTCTTCCGCGGCATTCGCTACGGCCTGGGCCGCTCCCAAGGCCGCGAATTCGACCAGCCCGCCTTCGTCGCCGACCTCAAATACATGGCCGACAACGACCTTGTCATGGACACCGCCAATCCCAGCGTCGCCCTCCTCGCCGATGTCGTCCGCGCCTCCGACAAAGTCCCCACCCTCCGCATCGTCATCGACCACCTCCCCCAGATGCTTCCCCCCACCGATCCCACGCAAAAAACCTCCTATGACGCCAGCATGAAGGCCTTCCGCGACCGCCCCCAGATTTTCGTCAAAATCTCCGAGGTCCTCCGCAACGCCACCGCCTCCTTCCCCCGCGTCCCCAACGAGGACGTCCACGAGGACCTCGAATTCTACCGCCCCCGCATCGACGAAATCTTCGACGTCTTCGGCCCCGACCGCGTCCTCTACGGCAGCGACTGGCCCAACGGCGATCAATGGCGCCCCGTCCCCGTCGGCTTCAAGATCGTCAAGGATTACTTCGCCGCCAAGGGCCGCGCCGTCTCCGAAAAATACTTCTGGCGCAATTCCATCAAAGCCTACAAGTGGGTCCAGCGCTCCGCCGCCCAAAAGAAACTCGCCTAGCCCAAAGTAGCAGGCACAGTCCCTGTGCCGTCGCCCCTGTGCCGTAGCCTGTAAACCATAATCCCGCAATCTACCGCCCCCGGTATCGCCCCCAGCCTCACTGCGTTCTCCATCACTGGCATTCGATCATCCCGTTTGGTTATGATCCATGCCCTGGAGGATCGGGTGATCCTCTCCACCCGCTTTCGGAGCTTGTCGCATGTCATCATACACTCCTCCCTCCCGCCGTCACTTCCTCAAAACCACCCTCGCCGGCGGCCTCGGCGTCGCCGCCGGTTTGCGCCTCGCCAACACCGCCCGCGCCCAAACCGCCCCCGCCTCCGCCCCCCGCCCCGCGGCACCCGCCACCACCCCCGCCGCCGCCGCCGTGCCCCCCGCTCGCGTCTCCCTCACCACCGGCGACAGCCGCGCCGACAACACCTTCCGCGCCCTCAAGGCCTTCGAAAAGGAAATCGCCCAGGCCATCGGCAATAAACGCGTCATCCTCAAGCCCAACAACGTCATCATCAACAAGCCCCTCTGCGCCTCCCACGCCGACCAGCTCGAAGGCGCCCTCGACTTCCTCAAGTCCATCGGCAAAACCGACGTCGCCATCGCCGAGTCCTCCGCCAGCGGCGCCACCCTCGACGGCTTCGCCAATTACGACTACAACAAATTCGTCGGCAAATACGGCGTCAAACTCGTCGAGCTCGACAAGGAAGGCTTCGAAACCCTCTACTGCATGGATCAAACCACCCTGCGCCCCGTCCCCGTCCGCATCTCCAAGATGATGCTCGACCCCAACAACTTCATCATCTCCGCCGCCAAGTTCAAGACCCACGACCTCATCGTCGCCACCCTCTCCCTCAAAAACATCGTCCTCGGCGCCCCCATCAAGGACCCCGGCGCCGGCCTCGGCCGCGGCGCCGCCAACGGCGGCAAGTCCGACAAGCCCCTCGTCCACGGCGGCGGCCCCCGCGGCATCAACTACAACATCTGCGCCCTCGCCCCGCGCCTCCATCCCCACCTCGCCCTCATCGACGGCTTCGAAGGCATGGAAGGCACCGGCCCCGTCAATGGCACCGCTATCTCCCACAAAGTCTGCGTCGTCGGCCTGGACTGGCTCGCCGCCGACACCGTCGCCGCCGAACTCATGGGCCTCGGCATCGCCAAGGTCGGCTACCTCACCTACTGCGCCCAGGCCGGCATGGGCCAGGCCGACCTCAATAAAATCGAAATCCTCGGCCCCGCCCTCAAGGACCACATCAAGGTCTACAAGGAACCCGCCAACATGACCCGCCTCCTGAGCTGGCAAAATCCCATGCCCACCGTCTAATGGCGTTTGCCAAAGCTTTGCCCTTATCAGAGCCGCGACCGTAAGGGAGCGACAGGGTATTGTGCTTACAACAACGCCCGAAACCTGTGGCCTCCAAACCCCAATCGCCGCCGTAACACGCCGCGCCACGCCGCCGCGCACTGCTTGCCGGTAGGATTCGCTGCTCTTATGCTGCACCAGTTGATTGCCCGCGTTCGTCGGCCAACGTTCCACTCGGCAGGATGGGGCCATGTCAAACACCGATCCGCCACCAACCGTTCCCCGCCCGAACCGCATGTTCCCCGCGCGCCATTGGACGGCCATCGTCCTGGGCGCAATCCTCCTGACGCTCGTGCTCTATGTCCTCGCCAGCCAGCACCACGACGAGCTCTCTCCACTTTCCCCGCTGCCCAATCGTATCTTGTTCCTGTCGTACAACCATTGGGCCAATAACATCAGCTTCTCATCCCTCGACATCACGGCAAATCTGTTTGGTATTGAACCGGATCGTTCCGGAGACATTATTAGAATCAATGGCACCGCTTACGCTATCAACGGCGACTTTATGAATAACACCCAGGGACCATTGCTGGCGGCAATTCTGGCCCTCGGGGCGCTCTGGGCGGGTTACATCTGGCGGTTCGGCTGGGTTCGCTGGCCCCTCATTGTGCTCCTCGGCCTCGCGGGAGGAATAATTCTCTTGCCGGTTTTCAATGGCATCTTCCTGTTTATCAGCTTGTATATGCTGCCGGGCCGCTTTGAAGATTTATTGTTGATGTTTCATTATGCATCCTTCATGGCCGCCACGGCGGTTGTCGTCGGTCTTTGGTTCTGCATACGTTGGGTGATCGCCCAGGATGTGGTGCCCGCGCCTCCTTCGTACCAATCCTTGAGCCGCATCCAGCCGCCCCTGCTGTGGATAGTGGCGCTCGTCTGCGTGCCGCCCGCCGTGTGGCTGTCGCTCGCGCGTGGCGTCCGCGCTTCTTACCCGCATTTTTTCTGGTGGCCCTTGGAACCATGGCATGCGCCACTCACCTTCTGGCGCATCGGCATAGTCGCCACCATCGGCGTATTGCTCGGAGCCGTGCTGCTCCTGGGCCACAGCCTCTTCCGGTATTCCCGTGCCGCACGCTGGGCCTGGCTCCCCTTTCTATTGCTAATGCCCTGGGGCGGCGATGGCATCGTCGGCGCAACCCTGATGCTCGCCCTGGCCCTGGCGGGCAACGATCCCTGGGTCGCCGCCAGAGCCGGCGGAAAATTGCCCGCCACAACCTGGGACCGCATCGCCACGCGCGCCTCCCGCCCTCTGGAGGCACTGACGCTGCTGGCCGTGAGCGCGGCTCTATGTGGCTCGCTCCTCATCGTGACCCTCTCAGACCAACTGGCCCTGACTTGTTACAGCTTTTTCCCGTCATTTGTGTGGACCTTGTCCAACCCCCTCATCTTTTGGCCCGCTGCGTGCCTCGGCCTTGGTCTTGGTGCGTGGGAACTATGGGCCCATCGCGTGCCCGGCCGCGGACTGCGCGGTCTGCCCACGGCGGGCTTGCTTACCGTATGTGTTGGGCTCCTCGCACTGGCAACCATGGGCGTATATCTGCTCGTCTATCGTCCGCCCCCGCCACCCCCACAGTCCGATGCCTATTTCCAGCGGGTCGCGGATGCGGCGGTCGCCAACCCCGCCCAGTTCGGCCCCTGGATCTCCATGGATATCCCGCTGCCCCTGGCGGCAATAACCATGCTCCACCCCAACATCTCCATCTCCCGGAAATACAACAATATCCAGACAGGCCAACAGGCCACACTGCTGCTGGAGCAATGCAACGATGCCCGGAATTTGATGGGCCATTATCCCCCGATCAGTTACCAATCCAGCGGATACCGGCAGGTATCCGCCGTCTCCAAGGACTGGCTCGTTGAAGGCCTGGCGATTCAGGGGATGGTCTACACCTTCACTGCCACCCGCCCGGATGACCAGTCCTCCATGATGATTTACAATTTCATGATCTTGCCCAACGGCCGCACCTGCCGCGATATGGATGGCATCAACGCCCTCTCCCGCGATCCGCGCCAGCGTGTATTCGGTGCCGCCCAGATGCAGGTCATCTTCGATCCCGCCATGCCCGAAGCCCAGCGCGAGACCCTCTTCCTCACACTCGTCCAGGCCTACCGCAAAATCATCGACGTAATCCTCGCCGGCGAACCCTGATGCCTCATCCGCATTTCACTTGAGTCCCGCATACCCCCACATTATCTACGACTTGGAAATACCAGCCTTGACCAGCGACAGGACCATACCCCGCAACTTCGGCGTCATACGAAATGTCGTCTGTCTTTCAAGCCGATCGATGCATTGTGCCAGATCAATCATTTTCGTATGCGCGGCCTCAATTAGGACCGCCAGGGTGCCCACCGCCACCAGCCCCCTGAATTTGGCAATACGATAACCGGGACGCTCGTCGATCAAGAGTCGATCGGCATGAAGCTCTTCGGCCAGCAAAATGGCGGCCGTTTCTCCAAGGTCCAATCGAAAGGAAACTTGCGTGGCTAATGGATCGCGAATTGTCAGCCATGATGGCGCTGTCGCCAGCCAGTCCTTAACTGCTTGTGGTGTGTGTGGATGGCGCAACTCGTTGATCACCGCCTGGGGCACAAAAACCTGGCCGTACAAGCGCGGCAGCACATCAATCGCCCCACAGAGTACGAGGTAGTTGATCGGTGAGGTATCGGAAACCACAATCATTTGACAAGCTGTCCTAATCCAATGGCCTCAAGCTGCTGCTGGAAATCCTCCACCGTCAGCAGGTCCTCCTCAACATGGTGCCGCTGGAGCAATCCCTGGGCCTCGTCGCGCGACAGGTCCAGGGCCTGGCTGAACTGCGAATGCGTGAGCCGGCCCTGGCGATACATTTCCACCAGCATCGCCTCCTTGGCGGCTTGGTTGAGATTGCCTTCCGATTCACGCAGCGATGCTTCGATGTCGGAAGGGAGATCGATCACCACGGACATGTTCCACTCCTTAAAGGCCTCCACAATTATACCATGGCGGGTGGCCGTGGTCTAAAAATCGGGTGCCACGGGTCTGGCCGAAGTTGCGGGGTCCGTCGCCACCCATCCCCTTGTCACCCTGTCACCATGTCATCGTGTCACCTTGTCCCCCCCGCCCCACTTTTTGTCATTCACTCATTGAT
>CAIPTQ010000307.1 GCA_903868035.1 uncultured Phycisphaerales bacterium | reverse complement strand
CGGCACCACCCCCGCCGAGAACACCCGGTGCGTGATGTTGCTGATGAGGATGTTCCCCGGATACGTGAGGACCGTCGTGGCCGGCGGCGCGAACAGGCCATTCACCGGCGGCAACAGGTTCTGCGGGTAGAACCGCTTCTGAATCTGCCGCAGCACCGTCACCGTGAACGAGCAACTGGCCTGCTGCCCGCAGCCATCCGTGGCCATGCAGTTCACCGTCCTCGTCCCAATCGGGAACGTGCTCCCGCTCGGCGGCACGCAGGTAAACGTGTAGGGCGGACAGCCCCCGCTGGCCGTCACCGTGTAATACACCACCGCCCCCGCCGCGCTCGTCGCCCGCACCGTGATATTGCTCGGGCACGTGATGACCAGCGGCGTGATCGCGTGCGGCCGCAGTGTGACGGTGGCCGGCCCGGCGATGGACGGCAGCCAACTCAAGCCGTTGTCGGTGCTCACTTCCGTGAAGATGTCGAAGAAGCTGTCCGTCTGGTAGCCGCCGCCGACCACACTGCTCGTCGTCGTGCGGCCCAGCGAGGCCTTCGTGGGACTCTCCCGGATCTGGATGTTCGAGGGCAGGCCCCCGCCGGCCACGCTCAACTCCGTCATCTCCGTGTCGTAATACACCGTCGTGCCGTCGTCGCCCAGCCGCCCCGTGATCTGCACGCCCACCGTCGCCGGGGCCGTGGTGTGGCTGTAGGTCAGCCCGCCATCGTAGCTCACGTCAAACTCCAGCGTCGAGCCAAACGTGTGGCTGGTGCTGATCCCCGGCAGCGGCGGCGTGATGGCCGCCGTGAACGAGCGATGCACCACGTTGGTGATCACGAGGCCCACCGCGTAGTAGGCGTGCCATTGTTGCGGGCTGACGTACTCGCCCGCCAACGCCGGCAGCAGGTTGTTCGTGAACGTATGGACCGCCGCGATCCGCTGCAACTCCATGTGGGCCGGCCCGTTGGTCGCCGCCCCCCACGTCACTCCCCCGTCGGTGCTCACTTCCGTGAAGATGTCGAAGAAGCTGCTGATGGCCGCGCCCCCGCCCGCTCCGCCGCCCCCGCCGCCCGCCATGGAACTGGTCCCGCCCTTGCTCGCCTTGGTCGGGCTTTCCCGGATCAGCACGCCCGCCGGCAAGTCGCCGCCCGCCACGTCCAGTTGCGTCACTTCCGTCTCGTAGGTGCTCCGCCCCTGGAACCCGCGCACGTTGCCGATCGTCACCGTCATCGTGGCCGGCGCCCGCGCCGCCGTGAAGTGGCTCCCGCCGTCCGTCGAAAGCTGGAAGTCCAGTTGCGAGTCAAACGTGTGCGTCTGCGATCCGCTGAAGACCGGCGGCGCCATCCAGCCCGTGAACAGCTTGTGCCGGATGTCCTTGATCACAATCCCCGCCGCGTACAATTGGTGCCACGCCGTCGGCGAGATGTATTGCCCGTTGGGCATCGGCAGCACGTTGCGTGGCGCCGCCGTGGCCGCGATCAACTGCGGATCGGGCTTGGCTTCCACGCGCAGCGCCTGGCTGGCCGGCACCCACGTCGCGCCGGAGTCGGTGCTCACCTCGGTGTAGATGTCGAAGAAGCTGTCGATCAGGTAGCCGCCCGCAATGCTCTCAATCCGCGTCTCGCCCGCCGAAGCCAGCGTCGGACTCTCCCGGATCATCACCCCCGCCGGCAGCGTCCCCCCGCTCAGGCTCAGTTGCAGCGCCTGCCCGCCATAGACCGTGTCCACCCCCTCCACGCCGTTGTTCACCGCGTAAATCTGCGTCGGCGCGTTGGGCACCACCTGCGACTGCCACGTCAGCCCGCCATCGAACGAAATGTCAAACTCCACCGTCGAGGTGAACCCGTGCGTGACACTCGTGCCCAAGCTGGTCGGCGGCACCACCCCCGCCGAGAACACCCGGTGCGTGATGTTGCTGATGAGGATGTTCCCCGGATACGTGAGGACCGTCGTGGCCGGCGGCGCGAACAGGCCATTCACCGGCGGCAACAGGTT
>CAIPTQ010000306.1 GCA_903868035.1 uncultured Phycisphaerales bacterium | reverse complement strand
GCGCCGTGGCGACGACGTGTTGCTCGACATTGATGTCCAAGGCGCGCGCCAAGTGCGCCAAAACTCCAACGCCTCCGGCATGGGCGACCAATACGCCTTTGTCTTCCTCGCCCCCCCCTCCCTCGCCGAGCTGGAACGCCGGCTGCGCGGGCGGCAAACCGATGCCGATGACGTCATTCTCCGCCGCCTCGCCGCCGCCCGCCGCGAAATCGCCGCCTGGCGCGAGTATGACTACTTGGTCATCAATGACGAAATCCCCCGTGCCATTGGGGAAATGACCGCCATCCTCGATGCCCGCCACTGTGCTGTCTCCGCTTGGATCGGCAACCCGCTGGGCGGCTAACCTGCATTATTCACCACGAAGACACGAAGAGCACGAAGTATTCTGAAAATTAAATGGTTATGACTTTTTCTCAAACCTTCGCGAACTTCGTGTCTTCGTGGTGAAAATTGCATCCTATGAATTAATCAGGCTAAGGGCCGGAGCGCGGATTTTCAGCGGCTTTTCAACTGGCGCCACTGGGTGCGGGCGTAACGGTCGGTCATGCCGGCGATGTAATCGGCGGCGGCGCGTTCAACGGAGCCTTCGGCGGCACGTTGCCGCGCCGTTTCGCCCATCGCCTCCGGGTGCCGCAGGAAATGACGGAATAGCCCGCGCACGATATTCCCCATGCGCTTGTTCACGGCCATGACATCCACATGGCGGTAGAGCCGTTGAAAGAGCGTGTTGCGCAATTCCACCGCCTGCGCCGCCACCTCCGGCGAGAAACGGATGCGGAATCCGCACCGCGCCGCGTGAGAATCGCTGATGCCGGCCAGCTGGCGTGCGGACTCCGCCAGGCAATCACCGACCAGCAGGTCGATCAGGCAGCGCACAACGAAACTCGGGAAGGATGGTTCCGTCGGGTCACCACCTTGGGCCAAGGCGGATGCCCGCGCCCGCTGCCACAGGCATACCCCGACCAGATCCGCCTCGCACATCAGGCCGGACTCAATCCCGTCGTCGAGGTCATGCGTGCAGTAGGCGATATCGTCCGCCAAATGCGCCACCTGCGCCTCCAAGTCAACCTCTTCACCGATGAGCACGCCGTCAAGCATGGTTTCCGGGGTGCGGTGTTTGACCAGACCGGCGCGGACTTCCCAGCTCAGATTCAGGCCGTCAATGCCGGGATATTTGCGTTCCAGCACGTCGACGACCCGGAGCGACTGCGCGTTGTGATCAAAACCGCCCAGTAGCGTGTGATGCAATTCGGCGTCGAGCACGCGTTCACCCATGTGTCCGAACGGCGTGTGTCCGAGGTCGTGTGCCAGGGCGATGGCTTCGGCCAGATCCTCGTTCAGGTGAAGCCGGCGCGCAAGAGTCCGCGCAATGGCGGCGACCTCGATGGTGTGCGTCAGGCGCGTCCGAAAATGGTCCACGCTACCGCTGAGAAACACCTGCGTCTTGCCTTCCAGCCGGCGGAAGGCGCGGGAATGGATGATGCGGTCGCGGTCACGCTGGAACGGGGCACGGAAGACATGCACCGGCGAGGGAATACGGCGCCCACGCGACTGCGCACCCCGCACGGCATACGGCGCCAGGTGCGCCTCCTCGGGACACCACGCGCCGTCAGCAGATGAGCGAAGTTCACTCATGCTGGCTGGCTGACGATTTTCCGCTGGGTTCACATCAAACTTTCTGCGGTGGTGGCAATACGGTTGCCGGTTTTTTCTCCGCCTTTTTACCTTTGCTTGCCCGCTTTATAGGGGAGGCGATAGACACGGTCGTGCGCCGTAGGCTCAGGGGCGTCAACCCCGTCTCACGCCGAACGAACCGGCAAACGTGGGGGGTGGACGGAAATCCGCACCGCGCAGCGATCTCAACCAAACCCAGGGACGTCTCCCGCAACATTCCCGTCACCAGTTTCAGACGCACCTGGCAGATTTCCTCGGCGGCGGTCCGGCCCAGTTGTTGCACAAATAGACTGTCCAGGGTCTGCCGCGCACAGCCCAGCATGCCGCACAAGTCTTTGGCGTTAATATTCTGGCAGACTTTTTCCTGGATGAGGAGCAAGGCACGAGCCACCAGCGGCTGTTCCGTCCGTGCAATGTTGGTAGACTGGCGCTCCACGATGCGTAGCGGCGGAATGCATTGGTAGGTTCCCAGCCCCGCCCCGCCGCCCAGCAAGTCGGCCAGCTCACGCGCCGCGGAATAGCCGATACCCCGGGTGTCTGGCGTGACACTGGAAAGAGTTGGCTGGCAGATCGTACAGACGATATCGTCGTTGTCCACGCCGATGACGACCACGTCACCGGGTACATCAATCTGCATTTCCCGGCAGGCACTGATGATTTGCTGGCCGCGGACATCGTTGCAGGCCAGGATCCCTACGGGCTTGGGCAGTTTGCGCAGCCACTCACACAACTGGCGATCCGTCTCCTCGCCTTCCTGCTCACACCGCACATAATCATCCCCGGTAAAGCGTCCGGATGACGGTTGCGCATAAATCGCCTTTTGTCGGCTCCAGAGAATGTCGCGAAACGCCTTTTCACGGCGGTCGGAGAAAAAGACGCCGGGATACCCGCAAAACGCAAAATTCCCCAAACCGGCCTGCTGAAAAAAATCCGCCGCCAAGCGGGCCACCCCTACCGGGTCCGTATCAAACGTCGTCACCCCCGGATAACCGCCCTGCCCCATCACATCCACCATGGGCAGCCCCGTCAAACGCAAGCCGCTGAATAACTGATGGTTGGGAATATAGGTAATCACTCCGGCAATGCGGTTGGAGCTCAACCAGCTGGAAATTTTGCTGGGATCAACCCGGATGTCACGGCGGAAAAGCAACCAGTTCCCCTGTTCCTCAACCAGCTGGGCCACCCCTTGACAGATCCCACGCCCATAAGCACGCGATGAATCAACGACTAACGCAATCCTGACAAGTGCTGACATCAGAAATATTCCTTGTTTATCTGCACCGTGAAGGCGGCGGACGAAAGTTGCGGCGTAAATTTACACAGCCACTCAACTACGATAATATCGCATAAAAAGAGATAATTTCTACTGGACAAGTAGCGGCGGCAGGCTGCGCCAGGAGCGCTGGCCGGCGAGTCGGGTGACGAGTGACAGAAGGTGGAGCGGACATTCCTGTCTGCTCGATTGCCAAAAAAATACCAGACAGGAATGTCTGGTGCACCTTCTTGGTCGCGGCAGCGCCGCGCCAAAAACACGGGCGGAGGACACGCCCGTGCCTACAGGAAGCCCACGGAACACCATTACCGAATAAGCGCTCGGTGCACCCAGGGACGCGGCGGGCTAAAGTCCTCAGCGGCACCTTCCGGTTTCCACGGATAAAAGAAATCGCTTCAG
>CAIPTQ010000305.1 GCA_903868035.1 uncultured Phycisphaerales bacterium | reverse complement strand
TGTTGGCACTCCATGAGCTTCATTTCCGTCACCAGTCGCTAATGCTTGGTCCATTTCGCGGCACTTCAGGAGCCCAGGGACCGCCCTTGGGCAGTGCAGGCGCAGTATACCTCTGATCCTGGCGTCTGCAAACGCAAAGATGGAGCTTTAATTGGCAGGATCATGCCTCCCAGGGCAGTTCAAGTTGCTCGCTCATGGATTCGCGGTGGAGGTACTCGAGATATTCGGGGTCCATTTCCACCGCGTTGCCGGAATCCGATTCCCGTTGCGCTTGAACTGACTGGAACAGCGGCGCGTCGCGTGGCGGCCCGCGTGGCGGCCCGCGTGGCGGTGGGTCGTGCCACAGGCCGCAGTGCTCGAGTATTTTGCGGATCACCTCGTCTTGGCGGGCCTCGACGAAGGCGATGATCTTCATCCGCCCCCCGCAGTGCGGGCAGGTCAGCGGATCGACGTGGTAAACGCGCTGGATCAGCATCGCCCAGCGCCGGCGGGCTTGCCGGTCAGCGGACGACACGGGCGGCGCGGCGGCCGCAATCGAACCACCCGGGAGATCGGCATTCCCCGGGTCTGCGGCCTGGGCGATGCCGTGCGCTTGGCCGCGGGCCTTGTTGGAGTAGCAACCATAGTACCGAATCAGATGCTCGCCCTTGTTGGGAATGTGCTGCGTCAGTTCCGCCAGAAAATCCAGCGGCTCAAAAACCTGATAATTCCGCGCCACGCCAGCGTATAAGTCTTCGCTCACCGGCTCGGGATATGCCTGGCAGCGCTCCTTGTCGGCCTTGTACACCACCTGGCCCTCCGCCGTGATCCGCACCAGCCGCGACAGCGAAAACGGACAGCGCGCCATGTATTGGCCCAGTTGCTCGATCCCTTTGCGGTCGCCCCGCGCCAGCAGTACCGAGCGATCGACATGAAAGCCGCTATGCCGCCAGGAACGCATCTGCTGCACCAACGACGCCTCGATCAGACCTTCGTCCAGCAGCAGGCGGAACACCTTGTGCTCCCACAAGCGCAGAAACGGTTCGTGCGTCAGGTTGATCGGCACCGGAACAAAATGCCCCGCGGCACTGAACGCGCCATCCGTGATCAGCCCGTGCAAGTGCGGATGAAAATGAATCAGGCTGCCGAAGGTTTGGATAGCAATGATCCCGCCGGGCGTCGCATCCGGCCCCAGCAGCGCCTGGTAGACTTCGCGCACGGTATGCCACGCCAGCGCCGGCAGACGCTGCAGCAAGGCGCGATGAAATCGGAAGAACGGCCGCAGACGCTTGGGAATCGTCCACACAAACTGCCGATGCGGCACAAAGCGGCATACGTCGTCAGCCAGATGCAGGCCAAATAGCAGCGTGCGCTTCTGGGCGCAACTCGGACAAATGCACCGTTGCTTGCAGGAGAAGGCGACGAAGAACTCATGCCGGCAGTCCGGACAGCGTGCCCGGGCAAAGCCGTGACGCGGATCGCCGCACTGCATGAACTTGTGGACCGTCTTGTCGATGACCGGGCGCCAATACCCGAACTGCCGGGCGTAGCGCTCGCCGTAGACTTCCCGGAAGTCGTCAAAACGCTCGCGGATGAGCCGATGAAAGTCGGATTCCAGCGGCTGGCGTGGGCGGTAAATGGTGGTCGCGGGCGGGGAGGGATTGAGGAGGCGGATCATGGCGGGCCTCATCTGTAGGGCGTGCCGCCTCCTTGCGAAAAGGTAGTTAGCAAAATGTTAGGGTATATTGTAATCGGGGGGTGAGGGTGTGCAAGAGGTTAGTGTGTTGGTGTCGGTGGTTTGGTATGTTCATGCGGATCATTCACGAGCCGCGCGGGCCCAGCAAATCTTCGATGTTGATATCCGCCAGGGGGTCTTCCTCGGGTTTGGCCTGAAATGGCTGCGGGTTGGGGTCGGTGGTGGCGTCGAGGCCGAATTCGTGCATCCAGTGGTCGGACTCGCCGGGGGTGGGGGTGCCGGTGGATTTGTGGGCGGGGTCGTTTTGCGGGGGCGGGGCGTATTGGGTGAGTTGGCGGAGGAACTGTTCGCAGGAGATGGCGCTGGCGAAGTGGCGGCGGGCGTGGAGGGCGACGGCGCGGTCGTTGGTGACGACGGTGAGTTTTTTGCGGGTGGGGGAGAGTTCGATGGTTTGGGCGATGACGGTGTCGGCTTTGACGCCGGTGCCGGAGTAGTGGCGGGTGAGGTCGGGGAATTCGTTGGGGGTGGGTTCGTCGGGCTTGGGGCGGCCGTCGAGGATGAGGGTGGCCTTGAGGGAG
>CAIPTQ010000304.1 GCA_903868035.1 uncultured Phycisphaerales bacterium | reverse complement strand
CCAGCGGCACCAGCAGCACCGTCGCGCCCAGATTCGACCAATCCGCCGCCGGCGTCGTCAGCAGCGTATAGATCCGCCCCGTCTCGCCGGTCCCGGTGGCCGCATGCTGCACAAACAGCGGCGAATTGTCCGCCAGTTTCGCCAGCGTCCGCCCGCTCCCCGCCGCTGCGGCATCGGCAAGCGTCCAGTGCCCCGTGATCAGCGCGTTGCGGAACGGTTCCTGGCTGTCAAACAAATTCATGAACAGCCCCGACCGAATATCCACCCAGTCCAGCGGCGAAGCCTTCGCGGCCACAACCGGTTGCGCCAGCGCCCCCGGCAGCAGGCCGCGCGGCCCGCCAACACCGGCACCCAGCAGGATTTGGTTGTACGCCACGGAATCCACGCTGGGCCCCAGCACCCAGATGATGCGCCCGCCGGATTTCGCGTACGCCACCAGCGCGTCGGCCAGCGGGGCGGAAATTTTCGGTACATCGCACAGGAACACCGCCGCATAGCCCTGCAGTGCCGCTGCGGTTTGCACCTGCTCGATGCCCCGGTACGTCGGCTTGATGGACCACGGCACGGCCTTGCCCGGGGCGCTCTCAAACGGGGCCAGCGCCGCCTGAAAGTAGAACGCGGCGGAACGCGGACGCGGCCCGGCCGCCGCGCCGCTGGGCGCTTCCGCCCCGACCACCAGCACCCGTATCTGGTCGGCAACCTCCAGCACCAGTTCCCGCGTGTCATCCCATTCCATGGCATCAGGCGTATCCTGCAACTTCACGCCGAAACGATGCGGGCCGGGTTCCGTCAGCCGATACGGTATGCGCACCGTCACGCGGCCCGTGCCCGTCCCCGCCGCGCCAAGCTGCACCCGCGGATTCAGCGGCCCCCCGCCGGCCGGGTCGGCGATCAATTTGCCATCCACCGTGAAAAGCACATCGCGCACATCCGCGGCATCCGCGTTGTTGACGACCTGCGCCTCAAAAGTCACCTCCGCCCCCACCACCGGACGCTGCGTGCCCTCGGCAAGTGTGAAGGCGGCAATGCCCACATCCGGAACGCCGCCTTCGCTCTGTCCCCCCACCGCCACCCCGTCATTCTTCCGCACCGGCATCAGCACCACCTGCAAGTCCCCCCGCCACGGCAACTTCTTCAGCGCCGCAAACACATCCACATCCGAGTACCCCGGCCGCGCGAAATCGCTCACGATCACCAGCATCTTGGACGGCTGTTGCGATGTGCCCAGCAACTCCAGCGCGGCACGGATGCGCTCCTGCATCGGGCGGGCGCTCCCCTCGGGCGCCAGTTTCTCCAGGTTCCCCGCCAGCACGAACATATTGCTCGTGAACCCCGGCGTGCCCGCGGTCGCCCCCGGATTGGTCGGCAGAATGGCCGCTTCGCGCGGCTGGATGGACTCTCCGACAAGTTGCCGCACCTTCGTCTTGGCACGCGCCAGCCGCGTGGGTGCCGGCGGCGGCCCTTCACGCGCAAGCATCGAGTGCGAGTTGTCAAAAATGATCACCATGGCCGTGGACCGGCCGGAAAATTCCCCCGCCATGGTGCTGGAGAAAAATCGGTCGGAGACCAGGCCATAGGCGGAATACCCCCCCAGAAGAATCGCCGCCAACAGCGCCAGGAGCGAAAAGCCCCAAAGATGCGCGGAAGATTTGGGGGGGGTAGTGGGGTGGGAAGTGGTGGGTGGGTGGGTGGTTTTGCGGGACTTAATGACATCCAGGGCGGACGACGAGAGTACCAGCGCCAGCACCAGCAACCCCAGCCCCACCAACAGCATGCCCGTAAAGCCGTACGCCAGGGTCGCGCTCCCTCCGCGGATGAGCGGTGCCGCCACCGCCATCGCCACCAGCGCAAACACGATCACCCGCACCAGCAGTAAAAAATACTGCTGAATCTGCCGCCGCCGCGCCGTCTTCTGCGCCGTGATCTTCAAAAACCGCAACGTCGGAAACAGCACCACCGGCGCCCGCATCCGGTTCAGCAGATGCAACACCACCGGCACCAGCGCGGCCAGCAACCCCGCAAGCATCAACGGATCGGCAAACGACACGGCGGCGAGAAACATACCGGGAGTGTATGACGCGAAACGGGAAACGCAAAACACAAAACGGCGTTTTACGTTTTACCGCGTTTTACCGCCCCTCGCGCAAGCATGGGATTGACGAAGTCATCCCGTCGCGATATCAATCACAATGTTTGATTTGGGAGTGAACTCACCATGGCCAAGATCACCGTATTGCGCAGTGAAATTACCGTGCAGAAGCGTGCCGAGATGGACTACATCTGCCTGACGGACATCGCACGGTACAAGGATGCGCAAAGAACCGACGACCTGATCCGAAACTGGCTCAGGAACCGGAACACGATCGAGTTTCTGGGCATATGGGAACAGCTCAACAACCCGGTTTTTAAACCCGTCGAATTCGACGGGTTTAGAAAGCAGGCGGGGCTCAACAGTTTTACCCTCACCCCAAGTCAATGGATTGAGAATACCGGCGCCATTGGAATCATCTCCAAGGCGGGCCGCTATGGGGGAACCTACGCTCACAAGGACATTGCCTTTGAGTTTGCCTCCTGGATTTCCGTCGAGTTCAAACTCTATCTGATCAAGGAGTTCCAACGGCTCAAGGAGGAGGAATTCCGGCAGCTTGGCTGGGATATCAAACGGAACCTCGCGAAGATCAACTACCGGATTCATACCGATGCCATCAAGGCCAATCTGATCCCGCCGGAATTGTCCCGGGCGCAGGTGAACCTCGTCTACGCCAGCGAGGCCGACGTGTTGAACATGGCTCTTTTCGGAATGTCGGCTCAACATTGGCGCGATGCCAACCCCGGCGCCAAGGGCAACATTCGCGACCAGGCCAATGCCGGGCAGTTGGTCTGTTTGTCCAACCTCGAGAACCTCAACGCACTATTTATCTCGCAGGGATTGGCGCAGCGGGAGCGCCTGGGAAAATTGAACGGTATCGCCATACAACAAATGAAGATATTGACCGAAGACGCCGGCGTCAGGAGATTGGAATCCAGGAATTGAACGACGCCAATACCGGCGTGTTGTGAAAGACCGCCGACACGGTCGCCGGCTGAAGCGCCACACTGCGAGTGAATCACCCCCCATCCGCACCCAACACATACTTCCGCAGCGCCACCGCCACCCCGTCCGCATCATTCGACGGCACCACCGCATCCGCCACCGCCTTGGCCTCTGCCCACCCGTTCTCCGGCACCACCGCCATCCCCGCCCACTCCAGCATCTCCACATCATTGGGCGCATCCCCGATCGCCAGCACCTCCGCCGCGCCAATGCCCAGCAGCGCCGCAATCTTCGCCACCGCCCCGGCCTTGGAAGTCTTGGGGCTCATGAGCTGCAGCATGTGGGCGTCGGAGCGCGTTTGCGACACGATCCTGGCGAACTTGCCCGCGATGCCGCGCTCGAGTTCCACGATCCGCACCGGCGCGCCCAGCAGCATCAGCTTGGTAATCGGCACCCGCAGGAACGCGTCCAACGGGCCAATGAAATCCGGCGTGAATTGCTTGGCCGTCTCCGTCATGTACTCGGGAATGTCCGCGTAGTGGTCCGTGTACCACTTGTCCAGAATCTCCACGCTCACCAGCAGTTCCGGATATATCCGGCGGCCCCAGGCGATCACCCTTTTGGCCACCGCCGCCTCCAGCGGCACGTGCTCGACCACCTTGCGCCGCAGCTCATCCCAGATCAACGCCCCGTTATAGTTGATCGTCGGCGTGTCCAGGCGCAACGCCTCGTAGTACGCCCGCACCGACCGCGGCGGCCGGGCCGTGGCCAGCACCACCTTGACCCCGGCGGCCAGCGCCTCCTTGATGGCGGTGTGCGTTTTGGGGGTGATGGTTTTGCGGCTGGACAGCAGCGTGCCGTCAAGGTCTATGGCCACCATGCGGATGCGGGCTTTGTCGCGCTGGTCCTTGGGATGTGATCCGGTCTGCTGCATCTATCCACTGTAGAGTACGGAAGTGAAACTTGCCAACGGCTTGTGCCCACGAACCGCGTGGTGCAAAAACGAAAAACCGCATCCGCGGGGGATGCGGTCGAATTCTGAATCCATGCAGCCTTCACGCCCCGGGAAGCGGGCTTGAATCTCAGGCATACAGATGGGGATAGTGCCTGGTGCTCCAGCCCTTGACCCGGCCCTTGGAGGGCTTGCGGCCCTTGTTGGCCTTCTTGCTGCGCCAGCGGAGTTTATAGTTATCGCCCGGACGTGCCATGATTGTGCCTGCCTTTCGGTAAGTCGAGCCGGGGATTGTACCGCAAATGGAAGGTTCCGGGCAAGCGCGGCGGAAAGTATTGTTGAGGCCGGGGTAAATCGTGGCTAAAGTAGCCGCCCATGGGTTTTGTTCAGCATCAGTTGGTGAAGTTGGTCATTCGGGTGGTGACGTATCCCCGGACAACCCTCGGGCTTTGTGCCGTCACGTTGCTGGCGTGCATTGTGGGGGCGTGGTTCGGGTTGGGGCTGTCGGCGGATCAGGAAGCCCTGATGACGCCGAAGCTGAAATTTTTCCGGGACTATGAGGAGTTCACGCGGCGGTTTCCGGAGAGTGAAGCGTATATGGTGATTCTGGAGCCGGCGGATGCGGCGCGGCCGCCGACGGCGCGGCGGTGGGGCGAGTTGGCGGATCGGATGCGGGAGGCGTTGTTGGCGCTCAAGGGGGATGTGACGCGGGTGGATGCGCGGGTGCCGCCGGAGGATATGGGGGAGCAGGGGCTGTTGTTTGAGGAGTGGGAGGGGGTGCGGGCGGCGAATGGGGCGGTGGATGAGCTGGCGCGGCTGGGGAAGATTGCGGGGGATCCGGATTCCCTGGAAGCCAAGGCGCTAGGGTTATTCAGCGGGGGGAACATGACGCGGCGGGTGCTGACGGCGCTGGCGGTGGGGGGGCCGAAGGAGGCCAAGGGATTGGCGATTGAGGTGATGGGGTCGCTGGCGACGGCGGTGGAGACGCCGGTGGAGCAGTGGGGGCGGGGAAATCCGGGGGAGGGGGCGGTGCCGAGCTTGTACAATGTGGATCCGCGGGCGGAGCGCGATCCGGGGGTGCGGGGGTATTTCATGCTCAAGGACGAGACGAAGCGGGGGACGGCGGCGTATGAGACGCAGCGGATCGGGATTATCAACATATATTCGAATAATGATTATTCGTCGTTGCAGGATTTGTCGGGACCGAAGGAGCGGATGCAGGCGGCGGTGGAGCGGGTGGCGAAGGAATTTCCGGAGTTCAAGGCGCCGGTGATCAGTGGCCGGCCGGCGCTGGAGGCCGATGAACTGGCGACCAGCGACCGCGATGCGCGGATCGCGGAAATTTTGGGTTTGTCGTTGGTGTTTGTGGTGCTGCTGATATTTCTGCGGAACCTCTGGCTGGTGATCGTCGCCGAATTGTGCCTGGGGGTGGGCATCGGCTGGACCTTTGGCTGGGCGACGATATCGGTGGGGCGGCTGAATCTGCTCTCGCTGGTCTTCGTGATCGCGCTGATCGGCATCGGGATGGATTACCTGATCCAGATTTTGACGCGGTATCGCTTCGAGAAGAAGCGCTATACCCGTCCCCAGGCCGTGTGGGCGCGGGTGTTTCGCTACGTAAGTCCGCCAATATCCACGGCCTGCTGCGGGGCGGCGGGGGCGTTTTTTGTGGCGCTGTTGACGGATTTCCAGGGGGCGGCGGAGTTGGGGATTGTCGCCGGCGGAGGGCTGCTGTTGTGTCTGCTGTCGGGGTATACGATTCTCCCGGCGCTGCTCACAATTTTCCCGGCAAGCGTGGGCCGGGTACACGAGTCCCGGCGGTATCGGCATCGCGAGGCGCATCCGGGGGCGGGCGGCTGGCGTTTGGTGCCCGCGGCGGTGTGGATCGTGGTGGCGGGGCTGGGATTGCTGGTGGCGCTACCGCCGCAGTTTGATCCGAATCTGCTCAAGCTGCAGGCGGATGAACTGCCGAGCGTGAAAGCGGTGCGGAAGCTGCCGACGTGGTATGCCGTGGTGACGTCACCGGATTTAAAGAAGCTGGAGGAGATGCGGGGGGCGCTGTTGGGCCGCAGGCTGGGGGCCGAGGGGGATGACCTGATACAGACGGACGTGCCGGCGGACAAGGGCGGCACAATAGGTAAGACGGAGAGTATTCTAAGTGCGCTGGACAAGCAGAAGTGGCTGGTGAAGCAGAATGCGGAGAAGGTGAAGATCAACTGGCAGGAGCCGGCGATGCCGGTGGCGGCTGATTTGGGGGCGCTAGCGGCGGCGGCGGAGGGGCTGGTGGAGCAGTGGGGCAAGCAGGCGGAGGGCGGGGATCTCACGGAAGTGCGTGCGTCTGCGGGCCGGCTGGCGGCGGCGTTGCGCGGGGCTGGGGATGAGGGGACGAAGCTGGCCCGGGTGGGGGAATGGCAGCGGCGGTTTGTCGCGGAGGTGCGGCGAAATGTGAAAGGGTTCGCTCCTGCCCCGCTTGATGAGGCATCCCTGCCGCCGACGTTGCGGGATCGGCTGATCAGCGAGCCCAAGGTGGCGGGCGAAACGAAGCTGTACGCACTGTATATTCATCCAAAAGAAGATTTATGGGAGACGGGGAAGCTGGAGGATTTTGTCCACGAGCTCGAGTCGCGCGTGCAGGAGCCGACGGGCATCGCCCCGCAGCTCCTGCATTCAACGGCGGAGATACATAAGGCGTTTAAGTGGAGCACGATCTACGCGCTGGCGCTGATTTTTATCCTCGTGCTGGCCGACATGCGGAAGCTCACCCAGACCCTGCTGGCCATATCGGTGCTCGGCCTGGGCCTGCCCATGCTGCTGCTCGTCATGTACGTCTGGCATTCCGTGCCGCTGGGGGGCCGGACACTGGAGGAATGCACCGGCATACCCGGCTCGTGGAATTTCGCCAACTTTTTCGCGCTGCCGATATTGATCGGGGCGGGCCATGAGTACGGCGTGTTCATGGTGCATCGGTATCGCGAGACGCTGTATGACCCGCGGCGGGTGTGGCGGGTGTGGGATGTCTCGGATCGGGCGCTGCTGCTCTGCGGCATCGTCACGTCCTGTTCGTTCGGCTTCATGATGATGGCCAAGCACCACGGGCTGCAATCGCTAGGTTGGGTGATGGCGGTGGGGACAGGGTGCATCTATTTGGCGGCGGTGGTGGTGCTGCGGCCGATTTTGACGTGGCGGCTGAAACACAAGGGGGTGTATCATCGGAATGGGGCGTCAGACGCACTGGCGGGAGCGTTGGCGTCAAACGGGCCGAACACGGAATCAGGGGTAAATGAGGACAAAGAGAGAACGTGATGCAATTTGACGGTAAGGATGAACATTTTCCCACGGTGGTCGTAGATATGTAATGAGCCGAAAGCCAGCCATTCTCGGAGCCTCATTGATCGCCGGACTGGGAACCTATTGTCCGATACCGATACTTCGTGGTGCCATGGTTGGATTGCTGCCTGGCGTGGCTTTGCGATCCTGGCCAACCATTCGAAAAGGAATCATTTTTGGGGCAGCGGCGGACCTGTTCATCAGTGTCTTGTGGCTGAGTATCGGCATCGATTGGGAACCGAGGGGAGGATACAACCACATACTCGCGTTTTATCTTCCGCCTATCCGGAACGTCATCACTCATACGCAAGGGGGCCAGGCCTCGGCATTTTTTCCGAGCCTCATGTTATGGTGGGCTAGCTTTCACTTTCTTTGGGCGAGGCTTTGGTCGCCCCGTCCATCCCTGGAAAGACTACTGGGAATTGTAGTTGCCGGGCAGGGGGTTATGCTTTGTGCCGCGACATTTTTGTGGTGCATATCGCCGATGGATGGCTGGTGGCATGTGGCATACAAACCGCATCGCATCGAATCGCCCATCTTGTTCTTGATGGTTTTCCTGCCAACCATGCCGTTGTGCAGTTGGTTGGTCGCATGGTTGCTGAGCCGGACACCAGCACCCGTTCGCGATCCGTTGGTATGCAGGAAATGTGAATACAACCTGACGGGAAACATTTCGGGTGTTTGTCCAGAGTGTGGCACACCAATCAATGATCGTCAGCAGACAGGCAATATTGATTTGAATGTATCGAGCGCTATGGAAAAGCCAAAGTCGCCACCGCTTCCTTGAGTTGCGCATACGCCTGCTCAATCGCCTGCGGAATCACCCGCACATTCCCCAATATCGTGATAAAATTAATGTCCCCGTTCCACCGCGGCACGATGTGGCCGTGGATGTGCCCTGGCACGCCCGCCCCGGCGCATTTCCCTATGTTCAACCCGATGTTGTACCCCTGCGGGTTCATGGCCAGGTCCAAAGCCTGCTGGCCCAGGGTCAGCAGTTCCATCATCTGGGCGCGTTCCTCGGGGGAGCATTCCACGGGCGTGGGGGCGTGGCGGTAGGGGGCGGCGAGGAGGTGGCCGTTGACATAGGGGTACTTGTTGAGCATCAACAGGCACAGGGGCGTGCGTGCCAGAACCATGTTGGCGGCATCCTGGTCGGGGTTTTTGGCGGCATCGCAAAGGAAACATGCCGTCGGGCCGTCGGAGACGGTTTTGATGTAGTCGAGTCGCCAGGGGGCATAGAGGGTGTGGGACATGAAACCGCCGTGGTTATCGAATGGATGCCCCTACGAGGCTTTCGACGCTGGAAATGTGCAGGTAGGAAATATACTCGACTTTGTCCGAAGGGCCGCCGTTGGAATCCGGATGCACGATAGCCAGGGCGCTCTTGGCCAGCATCGCCATTTCGGGATGGCGAATCTCAAATACTTCTCCATTGCTGGTTTTGACGCGCATCGGTTCAAAGGGGCGTCGGGTCAACATCGCTTTAAGCGTATCCAAAGTCATGCGAATATTATAGCCTCCGAATGACCAATCCGGCAAGAACCGGTTCCACCATCCACCATGCGCGGTGACAGTCGCATGGTCGCATGGAGTGCCGGTGCTGTCATGGCGCGACCATACCCGGATAGAATGAGGGGTTGGCAAAGGAGTTACGTATGCCTGAATCCGCCCCTGAAACGCCGCCGCGTGCCGCGCCTTGCATCCTCACCATCTTCGGTGCCACGGGCGATTTGACGATGCGCAAGCTGCTGCCGGCGCTTTATAACCTGACCCGCGACGGCCTGTTGCACAAAAACACCGTCGTCGTCGGCTTCGCCCGGCGGCCCAAGACGGACGAGCAATTCCGGCAGGAAATGCTCGAGGGCGTGCAGCGCTTTTCCCGCAGCAAGCCCTTGGACCCGGATATCTGGAACGGCCTGGCCGGGCGGCTGTTCTATCATCAGTCAACGTTTGAGGATGCCGGCGGCTATGAGCGGCTGAAACAGCGGTTTGCCGAGCTGGATCAGCAATTCACCATCGGCGGACGGCGGCTGTATTACCTGGCGACCAGCCCCGCCGACTTTGCCACGATCATCCAGCGGCTGGGCGCGGCGGAACTGGGGCTTATCGACCCGTATTCCCCCGCGGCGTGGCGGCGCATCATTGTGGAGAAACCCTTTGGACGCGACCGCGCCACCGCCCAGGCGCTTCACGGGCAAATAAGCCCGGTGTTTGATGAGTCGCAGGTGTTCCGCATCGACCACTACCTGGGCAAGCAGACGGTGCAGAATCTGCTGGTGTTCCGGTTCGCCAACGGGCTTTTTGAGCCGGTGTGGAAACGCAATTACGTCGATCACGTGCAGATCACGGTGGCCGAGGCCATCGGCGTGGAGGGTCGCGGCCCATACTACGAGACCGCCGGGGCGCTGCGCGACATGGTGCAGAATCACCTGATGCAATTGCTGACGCTGACGGCCATGGAGCCGCCGGTGGGACTGGACGCCAATTCGATCCGGGATGAGAAGGTGAAGGTGTTGCGGGCGATTCCCCCGCTGACGCCCGAAGAAGTGGCGGCACGGACGGTGCGCGGGCAGTACACGGGCGTGAAGTATGGTGATGGGGCGGCGGCGAAGGAACTGCGCGGCTATCGGCAGGAGGAACGGGTCGATCCCAATAGCCAGACGGAGACGTTCGCCGCGGTCAAACTGTACATCGAAAACTGGCGGTGGAAGGGCGTGCCCTTCTACCTCCGCAGCGGCAAGCGGATGCCCAAGGCGGGTTCGGAAATTTGCATCCACTTCAAACCCGCGCCGGGGGTGCTCTTTGGGGCCGATGGCGCGGACCGCCGCAGCCTGCAGCACAATGTGCTGGTGCTGCGGGTGCAGCCGCGCGAGGGTATTTCGCTGCTCATCAACGCCAAGACGCCCGGCACGGTGACGCATATCGCCCCGGCGCACATGGATTTTGACTACGACGAGGCGTTCGGCAGCTATTCGCCGGAGGCCTACGAACGGCTGCTGCTCGATGCGATCCTGGGTGATTTCACGCTGTTCATCCGCAATGACGAGGTGGACGGTTCGTGGCGGATCATTGATTCGATTGAGACGGCGTGGGCGCAGGGAATGCCGGGTCTGGCGTTATATCCGGCGGGAACCTGGGGCCCGGCGGAGGCGCAGCGGCTGCTGGAAGCGGAGGGGCGGCAGTGGGATGCCATGATCGACAACTCGGCGCAGGAACTGGCCCTTGAGGAAGAATAACGAGATGGCGGGACGTGCAAAGCGGCAGGAATTCGGTAGGATGCTGGTGAAGTGGTGATTGGGTAATTGGAGATGGGTCATGGCACATGATGCCGACGCTACGGTGCCTGGGACTGATTCCGCGGGGAACCTGGTGGATCACCTGCTGCGCTGCTGGCTGCTGATCGGACTGGGGCTGCTGTTGGTGGGGGCGGCACTGCGGGATTATCACATCGGCGGGGAGTTTGAGTTTTTGCGCACCCAATGCCTCGTGGCCGAGATCGTCGCGGGCGTGGGCATGGCGTTTTGCTGGGGCGGGGCCATGCACTATCTCGATGCGGCGCTGCTGTGCCGCACGCCCAGCGGGGGCGTGCTGCCGTGGTTTTGGCGGGTCGTGTTTCTGGCCCAGAAGCGCCTGCTGATGGTGGGGCAGTTGGCGGCCATGGCCCTGGTGGTCGCGGCGTTGGCGGCGTTTATTTTCGACAAGAATATTCCCGGCCCGGATGGGATGGTGCTCGAGCGCGGCTGGTCGCCTGCGAAGACCCGAAGTGTCGCCGAACCCTGACGCTCACATCTCAATGTGTGTATTGCTTACGATCGCGCATCTTCTTGTTTTCCAGGCCAGAGTTCTCAAATCTCAAATCTCAAATCTCAAATTCTTCACGTCCGTCTCTGTGCCCTCGATGTTCTCCGTGTTGAAATTCTTCGCGGCCCTTCGCATCTTCGCATCTTCGTGTTTCGTTTGGTTGCGGTTCCTCCGCGCCGTGTTACTTTGCCCCCGGAACCGCGGGCGCTTGGATGGGGGCGGGATCGACGTTCACGTTGTTGGCCGCCAACAACGCCCCGGGAATGATGAAAAACGCCACCACACCGAGCGCACACAGGATCGCGGCTATCCGGATGGGCGCGGCGGTGCGCACCACAAACGGATACAACGCTTCCCGCAGGTACATCGCCGCGATGATGCGCAGGTAATACGCCGCCGCCACCGCGGCATTCAGCATCACGATCACCGCCAGAATCGTGTGCCCCGTCGAGAGGGCGTTGACCACGATGTAATATTTCCCCAGGAACCCCACCGTCAGCGGCATCCCAATCAGCGAGAACAGGCACAGCGCCATCATGAAGGCCGCCCCCGGGTGGGCCTTGGCGACCCCCGCGATATCGTCCAAATCCTCCGCCGTGTCTGCCTTGCCTTGCAAATAGATCAGCACCGCAAACGCCCCCAGGTTCATGATCGCATAGCTGGTCAGGTAAAAAATTGTCGCCGTGATGCCATCCTCGCCGGAGGGCTGATTCTTCATCGCGATGAGGCCCACCAGCATGTAGCCCGAATGGGCGATCGAGGAATACGCGAAGATGCGCTTGATGTTCCGCTGCAGCAGGGCCATCACGTTGCCCAGGGTCATGGTGACGATCGCCATGACCGTCAACACGGCCTGGATGGCCACGCCGCCCGTGGAATGGTAGTTGAAGTTGATGAGGTTGAGGATGGAGATGATGGCGATAATGCCCGCGGTTTTGGGGGCGAACGCCAGGAACGCCGTCACCGGCGTGGCGCCGCCTTGGTAGACATCCGGGGCGTAAAAGTGCAGCGGCCAGGCGGCGATTTTGTAGCCGATGCCGATCAGCACCATGAGGAAGCCGACCATCGCCAGGGGTGTGAGGGGATGCTTGGGATCGGCAAACCAGCGGTGGATTTCATCAAACCGCGTGGAGCCGGTCGCCCCGTAGATATAGGAAAAGCCAAAGAGGAAGATCGCCGCGGCCAAGGCCCCGAGGAAGAAATATTTGATGCCCGCTTCCTGCGCGATGATCTGGCCGCGTCCGGTGGCGACCATGATGTACGTGGGGATCGAGACGAGTTCCAGGGCCACGAAAAGCCAGACGAGGTCGTTGACCTTGCCGATCATCGCCACGCCCGCGAGCGAAAAGAGCATCATGCCGAAGAATTCGCCGCGCTGGCGGGTGTCGGTGGCGGCGGGGTCGTTTTGGGAGGGCATGTCCCAGGCGGCGAGGACGGAGAGGAAGCCGATGAGGGTGGCCAGGAGGGTGATGAAATTGGGGAAAAACGGGGAGTTGAAGGTTGAACCCTTCATGTAGTCAATGGTTGTGGCCAATCCGAAGTTGTCCGTGGCCGCGGTCACGAAGGCCGCCAGGCAGGCCAGGGCGGCGAGCCACTGGGTGGTGCGGCGGATGGAATCCCGGCGCGCCAGGCCCAGGAGGGTGGAGATGCAGGCCGCCGCCAGCAGGATGATCTCGGGTATCAGATAGCGGAGTTCTAGTTCCACGCGGGTTCCTCAGTTACGGTTGGGCGGCGACAGGGGTATCGGGGTGGTGACGTGATTGGGCGACTGGCCCACCGCGGGGGCATGGGATGTGACCATGCCGGCCAAGTCCTTGACGGTGGGCTGGATCGAATCGATCACAAGGCTCGGACACACGCCCATGTAGATGACCAAAGCGGCGATGGGGGCGAGCACCGCCCATTCGCGGAGGGAGAGATCCTTGACGGGCTCATGCACGGCAGGCTCGTGTCCATGTTCGGGGACGGGTTCCTTGAGCGGCCCGAAAACCACGCGCCCCGCCCAGTACAGCAGATAAACCGCCCCCAGAATGACGCCGGTGGCCGCGGGAATGGCATAGGCGGGTCCAAGGTTGCCGCCAAAGGGATGGCCCAGATGATCGGTCTGGCCCGAGACAAAAGTTCCCAGCAGCACGAGAAATTCGCTCACAAAGCCGTTCAGCCCCGGCAGCGCCACGCTGGAAAAGACAAAAAATACGCAGAAGAACCCGAGTGCCGGCGCACGGCGGACAATGCCGCCGATCTGCTTCATGTCGCGGGTGTGGTAGCGTTCATAGATCATGCCGACGACGAGGAAGAGGGCCCCGGTGGACAGGCCGTGGTTGAGCATATAGAGGACGGAGCCGGTGATGCCTTCAGTGGTGAGGGCGAACATGCCCAGAACGCAGAAGGCGAGGTGGGAGACGGAGGAGTAGGCGATGAGTTTTTTCATGTCGCCCTGCGCCCAGGAGACCAGGGCGCCGTAAATGATGCCGACGACGCAGATGATGGCGATGTAAGGTGCGAAATGGAGCGTGGCGGCGGGGAGGACGGGGAGGGCGAAGCGGAGCAGGCCATACGTGCCCAGCTTCAGCAGCACCCCCGCCAGAATCACCGAGCCCGCCGTCGGCGCCTCCGTATGCGCCAGTGGCAGCCACGTGTGTACCGGGAACAGCGGCACCTTCACGGCAAAACCCGCCAGCAGCCCCAGAAACAAAATGTACTGCGTGTTCGCCGGAATCTTCGGCGCCCACTTGTACAGGTCATCCATCGCAAACGTCATCGGTCCATGCCCGGCCATCTGCGAATTCAAGAACGCGATGTAAATCAGCGACGCCAGCGTCAGCACCGAACCCGAAAACGTGAACAGAAAGAACTTGCCCGCCGCCTTGCGCCGATCCGCCCCGCCCCATATGCCGATGATGAAGAACATCGGAATCAGCGTGAACTCAAAGAACAGGTAGAACAGCAGCAGGTCGCGCGCCATGAACACGCCCAGCATCCCCGCGTGCAGCACCAGCATCCACGCGTAAAACTCACGCTGCCGCTCCTTGATGTAGTTGAACGATGCCAGAATCGCCAGCGGCGTGAGCACCGCCGTGAGCACCACCAGCCACAGGCTGATCGCGTCCAGGCCCATCGAAAGTTTCAACCCTAGATTCGGCTGCCAGTTGTATTCCGCCGTAAAGTACCACTGCGTCGTGTGGCCTGAATTTGTCGGCAGGTGGGGAAAGCGCGTCAGCACGAAAACCGTCAGCGCCAGCGGCGCCAGCGATAGCACAAACGCCAGCGGCCCGGCGGATTTCTGCCGCCCCTTGGGCGTCGCCAGCAGCGTGATAAGCGCGCCGGCCACCGCACTGGCGAGCATGATGGGAAGTGTCGGATCATGATCCATAAGGCAAAGCTTCCGCCGAAGTTAACGCGTCAAATACAAAACGCCCAGCACCACCGCCGCCAGGCCTGCGATCATGCCCACGGCATACCGCTGCAACAGGCCGCGCTGCGTGGGTTTGAGGCTGTAGCCCACAAGCTGCGGGATAAAGCCCACGATGTACACCATGCCGTCGATGACGTAACGGTCGAAGTACGAGAGCAGTTGCGCCAGAATCCACAGGGGCTTGAGGAGCAGGGCCGAGTAGATTTCGTCGAAGTACCACTTGTTGTTCAGGAACTTGACGAGGAAGCGCAACTTGCCCGCCAGCGCCGCCGTGGCCGCGCGGTTCTTGGCATGGAAGTACCACGCCAGGGCGATGCCCGTCACCGGTAAAATAAACGCCAGCGCCATCAGCAGCCATTCGGGCACCCGTTCCGCCGCTTCGGCGCCTTCCGCCCCATGCTCGCCGGCACTCGTAAACACCGGCGCCAGATACCTGTGGAACCAATCCCCCGTCCCCTTGAAGCCCAAATATCCCGCCCCCACCGCCCCTACGCACAACACCAGCAGCGGCAACCACAACAGCGGCGACCCGTCACTGGGTTTATGTTCCCCAGGTGCATGCTCGTCATATTCACCATGAACTCCCTGCGATTCATGCCCGTGAACTTCCGCCAACGCAAAAGGCGAAGGCTCATGTTGTCCCGCCGTCGCCGGCAATTCCAGCGGACCCCAGAACACCTTGAAATACAGCCGGAACGTGTAATACGCCGTCATCAGCGCCACCACCAGCGCCACTATCCCCAGTACCGCGCCGTTGCGCTCCGGCGAATTGATCGCCGCCGCAATAATCTCATCCTTCGAGAAAAACCCCGCCCCAATAAACGGCACCCCCGCCAGCGCAATGCACCCGATCAGCATTGTGATATGCGTGATCGGCATCACCTTCCGCACCCCCGACATCTTCCGAATATCCAGTTCCCCGCCCATCGCATGCATCACCGACCCCGCCGACAGGAACAGCAACGCCTTGAAAAACGCGTGCGTAAACACATGGAACACCGCCGAACTCCCCGCCAGCACCCCCAGCCCCAGGAACATGTATCCAAGCTGTGACAGTGTCGAATACGCCCAGATGCGCTTCAGGTCATACTGGCACATCGCAATCGACGCCGCCATGAACGCCGTGAATCCGCCCACCACCGCCACCACATTCAAGGCCGTGTGGTTCGGGTCCACCAAAAACAGCGGCATCGTCCGAGCGATCAAATACACCCCCGCCGTCACCATCGTCGCCGCATGGATCAGCGCCGACACCGGCGTCGGCCCTTCCATCGCGTCCGGCAGCCACACATGCAGTGGGAACTGCGCCGACTTGCCAAACGCCCCCAGCATCAGGCAAAACGGAACCCAGTTGAGGTTCGGATGTGCGGCAAAAACCTCTGCGGGGTGCGCGAAGACTTCGGAGAACGTAACATTGCCGAAGTAGGTGTAGATGAGGAACACGCCGATCGCCAGGCCGAAATCGCCCACCCGGTTGGTAATAAACGCCTTTTTCGCCGCCGCCACCGCCGAAGGCCGCGGATAGTAGTAGCCAATCAACAGATACGACGCCAGCCCCACGCCCTCCCACCCCAGGTACAGCAAGATGAAGTTGTTCCCCATCACCAGCGTACACATGAAAAACACGAATATCGACATGTACGCGAAAAACCGCCAGTAGCCGTAGTCATTCTTCATGTACGCCGCGGCATACATGAAGATCATCAGGCCGATGCCGGTGATAAAGGAGAGGTAGACGGCGGTGAGTTGATCGACGGTGACGGCGAGGGGGATGTGAAAGCCGCCGGCGGAGAACCAGGCATGCTGGAAGACTTGAAAGTTATTGATGGCGTGATCGGGATTGGCGTTGATGCCAAGGAGCAGGGTGATCGAGAGGGCAAACGCCCCGGCCATGGCGAGCCACGCGGGGATATAGGCGGCGCCTTTGAGCCACTTGCCAAAGACCGCGATGAACACGCACGCCAGCAGCGGCAATGCCGGTATCAGCCAGGGATGAAGTCTCGCAAACTCAAACACCACAACACTCCGAAGTATTTGCCAAGTGGTAATTAGAAATTCGTAATTGGACGCAGGAGGAATATGACCAATTACAAATTACCATTTACCAATTACCAACGTCACCCTTGCATCTCCGACCATTCATCCACGTTCAGCGTCTGTCGCCGGCGGAACAGCAGCACGACCAGCCCCAGGGCCAGCGAAGCTTCCGCGGCGGCAATCGTCAAAAGAAAAATCACAAAACTCTGTCCGGACGGATTCATATGAAAACGCGAAAAAGCCACGAGGTTGATCGCCACCCCCTGAAACATGATTTCCGTACACAGGAACATCATGATCATGTTCCGGCGGGTCATGAAGCCAACCAGACCAATGGCAAAAAGAATCGCCCCCACCGCCAGATAGTGATACAACTCCAGTTGACTCATACGTTTGGCTCCGTGTGGCTTCCAAGTGGTGCCGACGCCCTCGTCGGCTGGGCCGTAAGTGGTGCCGACGCCCTCGTCGGCTCGGTGCGTTGGGTCATTCCGCTGGCAGCTTGCCGCTGCCCAAAGTCTGGTACACCTGGGTATTTTTCCGGGCGATCAGGACGGCCCCGATCAAGGCGATGGTCAGCAGGATGCCCGCCAATTCCAGGGAGATGGCATACTGCGAAAAAAGGCTTGATCCCAGAAGCTGAACATTGGAGGGCTGAACCGAGAGTTCGCTCTTGCTGGCGCGCGTCGTCGCCGGCACAACGGGCGCTTCAGCCAAGCTTGCGACCATCAGGTGATGCATTTCACGGGATACGTCCGAGCGATCTTCATATCCCGCCACCGCGGCGACGGGTTTTTCCGCCCCGGGAAGCAGAACCTGCGTAATCGCCCCCACCAGCAGAAAGGCGACGGCCACGGCGACCAGACCCGAGGTTGTCCTTCGGTCATAGGTTGCCGCCGCCACGTTGCCGCCCCCCTGGCTGGCCAGCATGATGACAAAGACGTAAGTGACCAGAATCGCCCCGGCATAAATGATGATCAGCACGATCGCCATGAATTCCGCCAGCAGCAGCACAAATAGCCCCGCCCCCGCCAGTGTCACCAGCACAAAATACAACGCCGCATACACCGGCCGCGGCTGGCAGATCACGCCCACGGCACTGGCGATCATGATGCCCGCGAAGAGGTAAAAGTATACCGGCGGCCCACCGCTGCCGATTTGCCCCCCCACGCCCTGCACCCGACGCACCAGGAACAGGAAGAATCCCGCCAGCGACAGCAGCAACAGGGCGTAGAGGCCACTGGCACCGCGCAGCACCAGACTGAGCGTGTCGATGGCCGAAAT
>CAIPTQ010000303.1 GCA_903868035.1 uncultured Phycisphaerales bacterium | reverse complement strand
GGCCGATGGTGTCGATGGCCGGCGAAGGCGGGGGCGCGGGGGGGGGCGCGGGGGGGTTGCAGACGCTGTACAAGTGCGTGACGCCGGAGGACGCCGGGGCCGTGGTCGAGGCGCTGGGGTCCAAGCCGGTGGACCGGCTGGTGTTCCCCAGCGATCATCCATTTTTCACGCGGCAGAAGCGGATCGTGCGGGAATTCGCCGGCACGTTCGACCCGGAGGACATCGAGGATTCGATCCGCGTGGGGGCGTACCAGGGTTTGCTCAAGGCGCTCACGGAGATGACGCCGACGGAGGTGATCCAGGAAATCTCGACCAGCGGCCTGCGCGGGCGCGGCGGGGCGGGATTCCCGACGGGCTTGAAGTGGTCCACGGTGGCCAAGGCGACGAGCACGCCCAAGTATGTGGTGTGCAACGGCGACGAGGGCGATCCCGGGGCGTTCATGGACCGCTCGGTGATGGAGGGCGATCCGCACCGGATCATCGAGGGGATGGCGATCGCGGCCTACGCGGTGGGGGCGGACCGCGGCTACATCTACGCCCGGGCGGAGTATCCGCTGGCGGTCAAGCGGCTGACGAAGGCGATCAACCAGGCGAACAGGAACGGGCTGCTGGGGCGGAACATATTCGGGGCGCAGTTCAGCTTTGACATCGAAATCCGGCTGGGCGCGGGGGCGTTTGTGTGCGGCGAGGAGACGGCGCTGCTGTCGTCGATTGAAGGGAAGCGCGGCTTGCCGCGGCCGCGCCCGCCGTTTCCGGCCAACTACGGCCTGTTCGGCAAGCCGACGCTCATCAACAACGTCGAGACGTTCGCGAACATAGCGCCGATCATCCAGCGCGGCGGGGCGTGGTTCGCGACCATCGGGACGGCCAAGAGCAAGGGGACGAAGATTTTCGCCCTCACCGGCAAGATCATGAACACCGGCCTGATCGAAGTGCCGATGGGCATCACGCTGCGGGAGATCATCTTCGAGATGGGCGGGGGCATCCCGGACGGGCGGAAGTTCAAGGCGGTGCAGACCGGCGGGCCCTCCGGCGGCTGCATTCCCGAGAGCATGCTCGATCTGCCGGTGGATTATGAATCATTGGCGTCGGCGGGCTCGATCATGGGCTCGGGCGGCATGATCGTCATGGACGACACGTCGAACATGGTGGACGTGGCGCGGTTCTTCATGGATTTCTGCATGTCCGAATCCTGCGGCAAGTGCGTGCCCTGCCGGGTGGGGACGTACCAGATGCATGAAATCCTGGCGCGGATTTGCGCCAAGGAAGGGACGGAGGAGGATTTGGCGCTGCTGAAGGAACTGTGCGACATGGTGCGCGCGACGAGCCTGTGCGGACTGGGGCAGTCGTCCCCGAACCCGGTGCTCACGACGCTGCGGTATTTTGAGAACGAGTATCGCGACCTGCTGGCGGCGTCGAAGGCCGGTCCGCATGCGGCGCGGCCGATTGCGGCCGGGAACGAGGTGCAGGCATGATTACCCCAAAGGCGGCACAATCCGGCCAGGCATCGCAGTCGCTGACGCTGCAGATCGACGGCAAGGACGTGAGCTGCCGGAGCGGCCAGACGATCCTGGCGGTGGCGCGGGAGAATGGAATCGACATTCCGACCCTCTGCCAGCTTGACGGCCTGAGCGGCTGGGGCGGCTGCCGGCTGTGCGTGGTGGAGGTCAGCGGATCGAACAAGCTGCTGGCGGCGTGCGCCACGGCCTGCGCCGAGGGGATGCAGGTGACGACCACCACGCCGCGCCTGCTGGCGTATCGCCGGCTGATCCTGGAAATGATCTTCGCCGAGCGCAACCACGTGTGCGCCGTGTGCGTGTCCAACGGCCATTGCGAACTGCAGCGGATGGCCCAGAAGCTGGGCCTGACGCACATTCATCTGCCGTACCGGTATCCCGACATGAGCGTGGATTCGTCGCACGACCGGTTCCGTTCGGACCAGAACCGGTGCATTCTGTGTACGCGCTGCGTGCGGGTATGCGATGAGATTGAAGGGGCGCACACCAAGGACGTCAAAGGCCGGGGCATCAAGTCGTTCATCATCAACGACCTGGACCAGCCCTGGGCGGAAGCCGAATCCTGCACGGCCTGCGGCAAGTGCGTACATGTGTGTCCGACGGGCGCCCTGACAGACAAGGGCACGGCCGTGGCCGAGATGGAAAAGCGCCGCCAGTTTTTGCCGTATTTGACCCAGATGCGGGAGGGTAATTCATGAGTAACGCGGTCAGAGTCAGACCCACGTGCCGGGCGTTGCCACGCCGGGCTAGACGAAGGAGCAACCCGTGAGTAACGCCGTGGCCGTAAAACCCCGTGTCGCGACCGTCTGGCTGGATGGATGTTCCGGCTGCCATATGTCCTTTTTGGACATGGATGAGCGGCTGTTGATCCTCGCCGACAAGGTGGACGTAGTCTGTTCGCCGGTGGTCGATCCCAAGGAGTTTCCGCGGGATGTGGACCTGACGCTGGTGGAAGGGGCGGTGAGCAGCCATCACGACGTGGAAAAGGCGCACATTATCCGGGAGCGTTCGAAATTTGTGATCGCGCTGGGCGATTGCGCCGTGACGGGCAACGTGCCGGCGATGCGGAACGCCTACGAGGTGGAGGAGTTGTTCCGCCGGGCGTACGTGGAAAACGCGACCTGGCCCGAGACGCCCGAGCAGCGGGCGGCGACCTTGCCGGTGTTGAACGTGCCTCTGCATGAGCGGATCGCACGGCCCCTGCATGAGGTGATCAAGGTGGATTTGTACGTGCCGGGGTGTCCGCCGCCGGCGGACGCGATCTGGTTTGTGTTGACGGAATTATTGGAGGGCCGGGTGCCCGATCCATCGGGACTGACGCGTTTCGGGAAATGACGGCTGAGACGAAAGACGATACGTAACCACGAAGAACACAAAGAACACGAAGACGCACGAAGAATTTGAAATTTGAGATTTCAGAAATTTAGTCAGAAATACAAAAATAGGCGCGATAATACGAAGAGACACGAAGCCGAAGGGTTTGTAAAAATGGCGCAGACGATTGTGATAGATGGCGTGACGCGGATCGAGGGGCACGCGCGCATCACGATAGACCTGAATAATCAGGGGCGGGTGAGCAACGCGCAGTTTCACGTGACGCAGTTCCGGGGGTTTGAGAAATTCGTCGAGGGGCGTCCGATGACGGAAATGCCCTCGGTGATGGCACGCATCTGCGGCATCTGTCCGGTGAGCCACCTGATGGCCTCGGCCAAGGCGTGCGATGAGCTGCTGGCGGTGGAAATTCCCCCCACGGCGGTGAAATTGCGGAAGGTGATGAACCTGGCGCAGATCGTGCAGTCCCACGCGCTGTCATTCTTTCACCTTTCGTCGCCGGATTTGCTGCTGGGGTTTGATTCGGACCCGACCCGGCGCAACATCTTCGGGCTGATCAAGTCGCACCCGGAATTCGCCAAAGACGGCATCATGCTGCGGAAATTCGGGCAGGAGATTATCGCCTTGCTGGGCGGCAAGAAAATCCACCCCGCGTGGGTCGTGCCCGGCGGCGTCAGCGAGGCCCTCACGGCCGACCGCCGCGCGAAAATCGCCGCCGGCGTCCCCGCGGCGCTGGAGATTACGCGGCGCGCGGCGGACTGGCTGGCGTCGGTGATCGACAACTTCCCCGACGAGGCGGCGGTTTTCGCCAATTTCCCCACCATGTTCGCCGGGCTGATCGCGCCGGAGGGAACCCTGGAGCATTACGACGGGGCGATGCGCTTCAGCGACGATTCCGGCCGGATGGTGACGGAATTCGCCGATCCGCGCAAGTATTCCACCTGGATCGGCGAAAAAACGGAGAATTTCTCCTTCCTCAAGTCGCCCTACTACAAACCCAAGGGGTATCCCGACGGCATCTACCGCGTCGGGCCGCTGGCGCGTATCATCATGGCCGAAAAGTGCGGCACCCCGCTGGCGGACGCGGAACTCACCCGCTTCCGCAGCAAGGTCGGCCGCGCCCCGACCAGCAGTTTCCACTACCACTGGGCGCGGCTGATCGAGATTATTTACGGCATCGAGACCATTCAACGCATGATGGAAGACCCACATATTTTGCACGCCCGCGTCCGGGCCCGCGCCCGGCCCAACCGCAGCGAAGGCGTCGGCATCACCGAGGCCCCCCGCGGCACGCTCATCCACCACTACAAAATCGACGACGACGGCCAGATGAAATGGGCCAACCTCATCATCGCCACGGGCCACAACAACCTGGCGATGAACCGGGGCGTCAAGCAGGTGGCGGAGCGGTTTGTGCGCGGCGCGAAGATCGCCGAAGGCATGCTCAACCGCGTGGAGGCGGTGATCCGCTGTTTTGATCCGTGTTTAAGTTGTTCGACCCACGCCCTGGGCCAGATGCCGCTGCACATTGTGCTGCGGGGCCCGCAAGGAGAGACGCTGGATGAAGTTCGGCGCGGCTGACAATTCCGCCCCTGACGGCCTTCCGCAGTCACCGGTGGTGCTGCTGATCGGGTATGGGAATCTGCTGCGCTCGGACGACGGGGTGGGTCCGGCGATTGTGTCGCGTTTGGCGGCGGTGTTTTTTGACAATGCGCGGTGTGCGTTTCTCACGCCCCACCAGTTGCTGCCGGAGCTGGCCGAGCAGGTGGCCGCGGCGGAGCGCGTCGTGTTCGTGGACGCGTCGGTGGAGCAGGGGGCGGGGGAGGTCCGGATTCGCCGGCTCGATCCGGAGCGTGCGACCATCGCGCCGGTGGGGCATCATGCCTCGCCGGAGTCGATTCTCGCGTTAAGCAAGGCCCTCTATCACCGGGCGCCCCGCGCCTGGTCGATTGCGGTTGGCGTGGCCAACCTGGCGGTGGGCGACCGTTTGTCGCCGGCCGTGGCGCGTGCGGCCAATCGGCTCTGCCGCCGCCTGTCGTATCGGATTCGTTTCTGGTGCCGCTCGTTTACCGAAACCCCTGTCTTATAAGGATGGTCCCCATGTCTGCCAAAGAAGTTGTGATCATGGACGGCAACGAAGCCGCCGCCAACACCGCCCACCGCCTGTCGGAAGTGGCGGCGATCTACCCCATCACGCCGTCGTCGAACATGGGCGAATTCGCCGATGACTGGTCGTCCGCCGGCCAGACCAACATCTGGGGGAACGTGCCGACGATATTGGAGATGCAGTCGGAAGCCGGCGCGATTGGGGCGGTACACGGCGCGCTGCAGGCGGGGGCGTTGTGTACGACGTTCACGGCGTCGCAGGGTTTGCTGCTGATGATTCCGAACATGTTCAAGATCGCCGGCGAGCTGACGAGCTTTGTGATGCATGTGGCGGCGCGGACCGTGGCCGCGCATGCGTTGTCGATTTTCGGCGATCACTCGGACGTGATGGCGTGCCGGCAGACGGGCTTCGCCTTTATGGCCTCGACGAACGTGCAGGAGGCCCACGACCAGGCGGCGATCGCTTTGGCGTGCAGCCTGCGGTCGCGGATACCGTTCCTGCATTTCTTTGACGGGTTCCGGACGAGCCATGAACTCAACCGGGTGGAATTGCTGTCGGATGAGACGTTGCGGACGCTGATTTCGCAGGACCTGGTGGACGCCCATCGCGGGCGCGCCCTGACGCCGGACAAGCCGGTGCTCCGGGGCACGGCCCAGAATCCCGACACCTTTTTCCAGGCCCGCGAGGCGTGCAATCTCTTCTATGACCGGTTGCCCCAGATCGTGGCCGAGGAATATGAGCGTTTTGCCAAGGTGACGGGACGGCGGTATCTGCCTTATGAATATATCGGCGACCCCAGGGCCACCGATGTGATCATCGTGATGGGCTCCGGCGCCGAGACGGTGACGGAAACCGTCAAGTATCTGGTGGCCAAGGGGGCGAAGGTGGGCGTGGTTATCGTGCGGCTGTACCGGCCCTTTGCCGCGGAGATGTTCGTCGCGGCGCTGCCCGCGACGACCCGGCGCATTGCCGTGCTCGACCGGACGAAGGAACCGGGCGCGGCCGGCGAGCCGATGTACCAGGACGTGGTGGCCACCCTGTATCAGGCCAAACAGGCCGGGAAGTTGCCGCTGGGCGATATTCCGCAGGTCATCGGCGGCCGCTACGGCCTGTCGAGCAAGGAATTCACCCCCGCCATGGTCAAGGCGGTGTACGACGAGCTCGCCAAGCCCAACGCCAAGCGGCTCTTCACGGTCGGCATCGTCGATGATGTCACGCACCTGTCCCTGGCCGTGGATCACGCATTTGACATTGAATCACCGGACACGGTGCGGGCGCTCTTCTTCGGGCTGGGGGCGGACGGCACGGTGGGGGCGAACAAGAATTCCATCAAGATCATCGGCGACGACACCGACCTGTTCGCGCAGGGCTATTTCGTCTACGACTCGAAGAAATCCGGCGCGATGACCATGTCGCACCTGCGCTTCGGCAAGCAGCCGATCCGCGCCCCGTATCTTATCCGCAGCGCCAACTTCATCGCCTGCCACCAGTTCCAGTTCCTCGAAAAGATCGACGTGCTCGATGCCGCCGGCCAGGGCGCGACGTTCCTGCTGAACGCGCCATATCCAGCCGAAGAAGTGTGGAACAAGATTCCGCGCGAGATTCAGCAGGTCATCATCGACAAGAAGCTGAAGTTCTACGCCATCGACGCCAATGCGGTGGCCAAGGCCACAGGCATGGGCACCCGCATCAACACTATCATGCAGACCTGCTTCTTCGCCATTTCGGGCGTGCTGCCCCGGGCCGGCGCCATCGACGCCATCAAGAAGGCGATCAAGAAGACCTACGGCAAGCGCGGCGAGGAAGTCGTCCGCCGCAACTTCGAGGCCGTCGACAAGACCCTCGAACACCTCAGTGAAATCAAGCCCACCCTCACGGCCACCTCACCCAGCGTTCGCGGCACCTTCGAGCAGCCCGGCATGCCCGACTTCGTCAAACGCGTCTCCGCCGTCATGATGGAAGGCAAGGGCGACCTGCTCCCCGTCTCCGCCTTCCCCGTGGACGGCACCTGGCCCACCGCCACCACCCAGTTTGAGAAGCGCAACATCGCCACCGACATCCCCATCTGGAATCCCGCCATCTGCATCCAGTGCAACAAGTGCGCCTTCGTCTGCCCGCACGCGGCCATCCGCGCCAAGGTTTACGATCCGGCCGCCCTCGCTGGCGCGCCGGAAGGCTTCCAGTCCACGCCCTACAAGGCCCCGGACTTCAAGGGCAGCAACTACACGCTGCAAGTCGCCCCGGAGGACTGCACCGGCTGCCAGCTTTGCGTGACGGTCTGCCCCTCCAAGGACAAGTCGAATCCCAAGATGAAGGCCATCAACATGATGCCGCAGATTCCGCTCCGCGAGAAGGAGCGGAAGAACTACGACTTCTTCCTGCATCTCCCCGAGATTGACCGCACCAAGATCGCCCGCATGGATGTCAAGTCCTCCCAGTTCCTGCTGCCGCTGTTTGAATACTCCGGCGCCTGCGGCGGCTGCGGCGAAACGCCCTACGTCAAGCTGCTCACCCAGCTTTTCGGCGACCGCCTCGTCATCGGCAACGCCACCGGCTGCTCCTCGATTTACGGCGGCAACCTGCCCACCACCCCCTATTGCAAGGATGGCGCGGGCCGCGGCCCGGCGTGGAACAACTCGCTCTTTGAGGACAACGCCGAATTCGGCCTGGGCATCCTCCTGGGCATCCGCAACCACCACGCCCATGCGGTCCATATCGTCAAACAGTTCGCCGGCCAGTTGGGCGACACCCTCGTCAAGGGCCTCCTCGAATCACCCCAGCATGGCGAAACCGCCATCGCCGAGCAGCGGGCGCGCGTCGTCGAACTCCGCAAGCAGATCCAGACGATCAACGCCCCCTCCGCCCGCCTGCTGGAGGGCCTCGCCGATTACCTCGTCCGCAAGACCGTATGGATTCTGGGCGGCGACGGCTGGGCCTACGACATCGGCTACGGCGGCCTGGACCATGTCCTGTCGCTCCCCTTCGACGTCCGCGTGCTCGTGCTCGACACCGAAGTTTACTCCAACACCGGCGGGCAGGCCTCCAAGTCCACCCCCGTGGGCGCGGCCGCCAAGTTCGCCGCCAACGGCAAGGGCACCCAGAAGAAGGACCTGGGCCTCATGGCGATGTCCTATCGCAACGCCTATGTGGCCTCGGTCGCCTTTGGTTCCAACGACAACCACACCGTCAAGGCGTTCGTCGAGGCCGAGTCGTTCCCCGGCCCGTCGATCATCATCGCCTACTCCCACTGCATCGCCCACGGCTACGACCTCAAGATCGGCACCGACCAGCAGAAGCTGGCCGTCGATTCGGGCGTGTGGCCCCTGTATCGCTACGACCCGCGCCTCGTCGAGACCGGCAAGCCGCCCCTGCAGATCGACTCGGGCGCCATCAAGGCCAACGTCCGCGACTATCTTCGCAACGAAACCCGCTTTGCCATGGTCGAGAAGATCGACCCGGTGCGCTTCCGCAACCTCTCCGAGGCTTCGGTCCGCAACACCGCCCAGCGGTTGGCGCTATATCAGGAACTCGCCAAGATCGCTTTTCCGACGGCGGGCGGCAATGGCAATGGCAATGGCAACGGCACCTCAACCCCGAAACAAGGAGCTTGATTCATGAATCTTTCCACCAGCTATCTCTCGTTCAAACTCGACCACCCGTTCATCCCCGCGGCCTCGCCGCTGACGGCGGACCTGGGCATGGTCCGCCGCCTCGAGGATGCCGGCGCCCCGATGATCGTCATGCACTCGATCTTCCAGGAGCAGCTCGATCGCGAGCAGGTCGCCCTGCACCAGGGCCTCGAGCAGGCGGACAACTCCACGGCCGAGGCCCAGAGCTATCTGCCCCGGCCGGAGCATTTCCGCATCGGACCCGAGGAATACCTCGAGTACCTGGCCAGTCTCAAGGCGGCGGTCAAGGTTCCCGTGGTCGCCTCGCTCAACGGCCGCACCCGCGGCGGCTGGGTCAGCTTCGCCAAACAACTGCAATCGGCCGGCGCTTCCGCCCTGGAACTCAACATTTACGACCCCATCCTGGACCTGGAGTGTGATGCCGCCGCGGTCGAAAATGCCGCCGCCGAGGTCGTCCGCGCCGTGTGCCAGACGGTCTCGATCCCCGTGGCCGTGAAGCTCTCCCCGTTCTACACGAGCTTGCCGAATTTCGCGTGCCGGCTCGTCGCCGGCGGCGCCAAGGGCCTGGTGCTCTTCAACCGCTTCTATCAGCCGGACATCGACGTGGAAAATCTCGAGCCGGTGCCCACCCTCAAGCTCTCCACCTCCGACGAGCTGCTCCCGCGCCTCCGCTGGACCGCCGCCCTCTACGGCAAATGCAAGGCGGACCTGGCCGTCACCGGCGGCGTACACACCGCCGTGGATGGACTCAAGGCCGTCATGGCGGGCGCTGCGGCCGTGCAGCTTGCTTCGGTGCTGCTGATGCACGGGCCGCAATTCCTCAAGACGCTCCGCGATGACCTGGCCCGCTGGCTCGAACGCCACGAGTACGAATCGCTCCATCAGGCCCAGGGCTCCATGAGCCTCATGAATATGCCCAACCCCGGCGCTTTCGTCCGCGGCAACTATATGAAAGTCCTGCAAACCTGGTCCGCCGGTTGATATGATTGGTCACTGACTGACCACTAGGAGCTCCCCATGTGCCTCGCCGTCCCCGCTAAAATCGTCGAACTCGACGGCACCGCCGCCACGGCCGATCTCCACGGCAACCGCGTCCATATCTCGACCCTCCTCACCCCGGAAGTCCGCCTGGGCGACTGGGTGCTCGTACACGCCGGCTTCGCTATCCAGCACCTAGACGAAGCCGCCGCCGCCGAAACGTTCTCCATCCTTGCCGATGTCGGCCTGGTCGGCCCTGCCGACGGGCCGTACGGCGGGGGCGGGGGGGGCGGGAACGGCGGTGGGGGGGGGAAAAAGTCCGCGGTCGGGGCGGGCGTAAGCGGCGGGGGCGGGGGGCGGCATGCATGAGACGTCGATAGCCCAGGCCCTTATCGACCAGGTGCGCCGCCACACCCCCGCAGGCCACATCGCCACCGTGGCCCGCGTGGAGGCCGGCCCCTACCAGGCCATCAATCCCCAGGCCCTCGAATGGGCCTGGCAGATTGTCACCGCCGAGACCGAGTTGGCGCAGTCGAAACTTGAGTTCCGTGCCTTGCCGTTTGAGATGTCCTGTCCTGGCTGCGGGCGCAAATGGGCCGGTGCCGACCCGTTTGAACTCTGCACCTGTGGTGCCGAGGCCCGTGCGGCGGGGTTGTCGGACTTGCGGCTGGTGTCGTTGGAAGTCGAAACCTTGGCGGCACCGGCAACGACGTAATGGATGTTGCGTCTCGTGGCGCGCCAGTCCACGGACGGAGCGGGAAATGGAATTGGTGCATCCATTTGCGCACCACGTTTTGCCGGGCGTTTCCACGCCGGGCTAGTGTTGGAGTCCAACCCATGCACGTCCACGTAGTCGAATCCGTCCTCAAACTCAACGACGACGTCGCCAAGCACAACCGCAACGCCCTCCGCGCCGCCGGCGTCTACACCCTCGACCTCATCGGCGGCCCCGGCTGCGGCAAAACCACCCTCGTCGAAAAAACTGTCGCCGCCCTCCGCTCCGAGTACCGCATCGGCGTCATCGTCGGCGACCTCACCACCGCCCGCGACGCAGAGCGCATTTCCGCCGTCTGTCCCGAAGTCGTCCAGATCAACACCGGCAAGGGCTGCCACTTGGAGGCCCACCAGGTCCGCCAGGCCATGGAAAAAATCGACATTAACAAGCTTGATTTGCTCATCATCGAAAACGTCGGCAACCTGGTCTGCCCCGTCGGATTTGACCTCGGCCAAAACGCCAAGGTCGGCATGTTCTGCACCACCGAGGGTGCCGACAAACCCGCCAAATACCCCCACCTCGTCGAAGTCGCCGACGTGCTCCTCCTCAACAAAATCGACCTCCTTCCCTATCTCACCTTCGACCTGGCCCAATTCCACGCCGACATCAAACACCTCCGCCCCCACACCCAGGTAATCGAATGCTCCGCCCAGTCCGGCAACCTTGCGCCGTGGCTGGACTGGCTGCGCGGGCTAATCGCCCAGGCCAAAAAGTCTCGTTAGTAGTAGTGTCGACGCCGTGCCGACGCCCTCGTCGGCCGTCGCTACAGAAAGAACGCATCGTTCAGACGCCATCTTTCGTCGAGGGTCCAGCCACCCGCGTCGCGCCATCAGCCAGGGAACGGAGTTTCTCGACGGCCTTCCATACCAACTCAGGACACAAACTTCCGCCCGAAACTTTCTTTGTGCCCAATAAAATGGTGACTTCAGGACCGTCGGCCACACCCGAGTAAGTATCTTGGAGGGCGTCCCACCCCGTGAATACCTGCGACAATTCGGCCATCTCGGCAGAACTGAGTTGTCGCTCGGAATGCTGGATGGGCCCGGGAGCGGCATCCCCAGGCCCGTAACTTTTCCCATAGGTAAGGGCACGGTGAAGCATGCCGGTCGGTGTTACCGTAATGTGATCTTCAATGCGCGCCAGATAGATGCCATAGGTAAGGTCGATGGGTTTCAGGACCGGAGCGGTGACCGATGCGATAGCCGCCCCTGTTGTGGCGACGGGCGATGTAGTGGCCGGCAATGGTGCGGATTTGGAGCAAGCAGCCAAGAGCAGTAATAATGCGAAATTGAGGTGGTGGTATCGCATATCAGGTTAGACGCATGAGCAGGGAAAAAGTTCCCAGTGCATTTCACCACCCTGGCTCCTTCTTCGCCCGCTCTCAATGTTCGCCCTTGCCCCTGCCCCTGCGGAAGGCTTTGAGTTCATCCCCGCCCCGGCCCCAGCAGCCGTTTCAACTCCCGCCGCATCTCCGCCTTCAGTTCCGCCTCCGTGGGCACCAGCAACTTGTAGCGGCTGGTGAAAATACGCTTCGCCTCCCCCGCGCCCAGCGTATACCTGACCACGGCATCATTCTTGTCCGTACACAGAATCAATCCCAGCGTCGGCTGGTCGCCCGGCGTCAGCCGATGGCGGTTGAAATAGTTGACGTAGAGCTGAAGCTGCCCCAAATCCTGATGCGTCAATTTGCCGACCTTCAAGTCGATGAGCACGTAACATTTCAGCGTCGTGTGGTAGAAGACCAGGTCGATGTAAAAATGATCGCCGTCGAGCGTGATCCGCTCCTGCCGGGCCACGAAGGCGAACCCCTGGCCCAGTTCCAGCAGGAAGGCCTGGAGGTTGTCGATCAATCCGGTCTCCAGGTCCGTTTCCGTCAGCCGGTGCGCTTTGGGCAAACCCAGAAACTCCAGCACGAGGGGATCCTTGAAAACATCGGCGGGCGTTTCCACTTCGTGCCCCTTCTGCGCCAGGCGGAGCAGGCCCTTCTTATCTTTGCTCAGCGCCAAGCGCTGATAGAAAAGGCTGTTGATCTGCCGTTCGAGTTCGCGCACGGACCAATTGTTTTTGGTGGTTTCAATTTCATAGAAAGCGCGCGCCGCGGCCGCATCGACGCGCAAAAGTTTGCGGTAGTGCGACCACGAAAGATGGGGATGAAGTTGGCCGGGTTGCCATGACTCTTGGCCAAGCGCGGCATCCGCGCTGCGCAAAAAGCCACACGCTGTGGGGCTTTTTCCGGAGGCCGCGTCCGCGCCGGGCAAAAAGCCACACACTGTGGGGCTTTTTGCCTGCGGTCCCGGAAGATTGGGATAGGCAATGTAGAAGACCTTCATATCCTTTAGCAGACTCAACGAATAGCCGGCGCCATAGTCCGCGGTCAGACGGCGGGACAACGTCTCAATCAGCCTGGCCCCATACTCGGCCCGTGTCTTGCCCCGCTGTTCCTCCTCCACAATTTCCCGCCCGATGAGCCAGTTGGCCACCACCTAGGTCGTGTTGACCGAACGGGCGATGCCGGTTCGGGCCGATTCCAGAATGCCGCAAATCCGTGCATAGAGCGGGTCGCGTCTCTTGGATTTCATGCCTTGCCCTCTTCGTCTTCACCTGCCCTTGTTGACGCTTGTGGATTGTACTTTCGACAGCGCACGCTGTACACAGGATCGAGCGCGCAGGCCCAGGGATTGCAATCCCGGGGCTTGAGGGGCGCGGGAATCAAATGGAATCCGGGTTATTGGGGCAGGGCGTTTTCGACGGGGGAAGCGCCGGGGGCGTCGATGCCGCGGCGGAGGAGGAGGGTGCCTTCGAGCTGGTAGAGGATGACGAGGGCCTTGAGGTGGTTGGTGAAGGCCTGGACTTCGGAGAGCTGCGCGGTGAGGAGGTCGCGCTGGGCGATGGCCAGGGCGAGGGCGGTGTCGCTCTTGAATTTGAATTTGCCATTTTGCACTTCGACGGTGGCCTCCTGGGCCTGGCGGGTGGCGCGGGTGGCGTCGATCTGGCGGCGGGTGCGTTCGACTTCCAGGTACTGGGTGCGCACGTCGAGCTGGGCGAGCTGGCGCTGGTTGTCGAGGGTGCCGATAAGCTGGTCGCGGGAGAGTTCCGCGGCGCGGTAGGAGGCCTTGGCGGCGCGGTTGAGGGGTTCCCAATCGCCGGAGACGCCGACCATGGCCTGGTAATCGGGGCCGTTGAAATTGCGGAGGAGGGAGTCGCCGAAGCCGGTGGAGGAGCCGGTCCGGCCCAGGGTGACGAAGAGGTCGAGCTTGGGGAGGAGGCCGTTTTTGGTGCGGACGATTTCGAGGTCGCCGCGCTGGAGCTGGAGGAGGGCCTCGTTGAGGTCGGGGCGGAGTTTCATGGCGACTGCGACATGGGTCTCCACGGGGTCCATCGTGCCCTGGGGAATGAAGGGATGCGTCGTGAGCGTCACGGAGCGGTTCCAGAAATCCCGCTGGGACGGCGAGAGCAACTGGAGGAACTTGAGGCGCTGGGACTGGAGGGCGCTTTCGGCGTTGATCAAAGCCTCCTGACGCGAGGCATATTCCGCCTGGGCGACGGGCAGGTCGGAGTCCCGGCCGCGCTCCACCTTGACCAAGGCCTGGGTGTATTCGATCTGCTGCTGGGCGACCAGCAGCGCCTTGGTGACGATGCCGACCTGGAGCTCGGCGAGGGCAAAATCCCAGTAGGCCTGCTCGATGTTGGAGACGAGGGTTTCGGCAACACCGCGGAGCTGGTATTGGGTGACCTTGGTGGAGAGTTCGGCCTCGCGGAGCTTGGCGAGGTTGACGTCCAGGCCCTTGCCGCGGAGGAGGGACTGGGTGACGGTGAGGCTGGCGCCGGTGCCGAGGGCGGATTCGCTGTAGAAGTTATTGGAGGAGGTGGCCTTGGCCAGGAGGGTGGTGCCGGTGGGGAGGAATTCGGTGACGGTGGCGCTGGCGGAGACGGAATCGACGATATTGCCGCCGCTGACGGTGCGGCCGCCCTGGAGGGAAGTGGTGACAGTGGGGTCGAAGGTGGAGAGGGCGGTCTGCTCGGCAGTGCGCGAAATGGGGACGCTGAGGCGCTGGACGCGGAGGTTCACGTTGTGTTCCAGGCCGGCGAGGATGGCATCCTGGACGGAGAGGGATTCGGAGGCCGGGGCGGTGGCGGGGGCGGGGGCAGTGGCGGGAGATCGGAAGAGCGTCGTGTAGGGAAAGAGTGT
>CAIPTQ010000302.1 GCA_903868035.1 uncultured Phycisphaerales bacterium | reverse complement strand
GTGCGCGTAACCAGAGAGTTCGAACTTGCGGCAACCGACCGTCGCGACCTCGTCGTGTCCGCCACGCACCCCCAGACAATCGGGCGCCAAGTGGAGGAGAGCATCCGGCGCGTACTGGGCCGCTCCCTGGCGATCCGCCAGGTGGATGCGGGCTCGTGCAACGGGTGCGAGTTGGAGATCAACGCGCTCAACAACCCGGTACACGATATCGAGCGCTTCGGCATCCATTTCGTCGCCTCGCCGCGCCACGCGGATATGCTACTGGTGACCGGCCCCGTCACCAGGAACATGGAATTGGCGCTGCGGAAAACCTACGATGCGACGCCGGAGCCGAAGTTGGTTGTAGCCGTGGGCGCCTGCGGCATCAGCGGAGGCATCTTCGGCACGAACTACGCCACGCGCGGCGGCGTGGACCAGGTGATCCCCGTGGACGTCTACATCCCCGGCTGCCCGCCCCGCCCCGAAGCCCTGCTCCACGGCATCCTGCTCGCGATGGGACGGCTGGGCTCTCTCCAAGAACGCGCCTAGGCGATTGCAGTGGGCGTGCCGCCGGGCAACGTGGACGGCAAGCCCTCCGGGAGACCACCGGGCATTCCACCGGGGAGCCCCCCTCCCGGCACTCCACCGGGCAGATTGTCCAGCAGGCTCCCAAAACCACCTCCACCAGCCGCGCCGGGGGGCACGGGATACGGCTCGCCCGTCGTCGGCGGGCCTCCGGGCTTGAATGGCGGATGATTCGCGGTAGTCTTCATCGGACCGCGATCGACATTCGACGACTTGTACTTGCGCATGCTGTAGCAGCGGTTCTCGTGCCGGCCCGTATCGCCATCGGTGAACTTCACCGGACCCCGCTCGTCGTCGGGCAGGGACTGGAGCGGAGGCCGGTCGATCATGAAGTGCAGGTGCGAGAACATGCTGATGCCAACGCTTCCCGCGGCGGCAATCTGCTGGCCCTCGTAGACGTGCAGGAGCTCAGCTCGCACCGCGGCTTTGGCGGCGGAGCTGATCTCCGTCACGCCGCCTTTCCTCAAGTGCAGGTAGTTGGCGACGCTCCCATCCACGTGCCGGACCCTGATTTCGTTCGGCGTGGTATTCCCGTCGCCCCAGACTTGCAGACCCAGAATCTTGATTCCCTGGAAACCGTCCTGCTCCTCTTCGAGCGAAATGACGTGGCCCTCCTTGCAGGCAAGAATGGGCTCGCCGAGAGGAAACTCCCAGTCGTAGGAGCACTCCTGGCCATAGTTCAGTTTGGAGTGGCTGATAAAGCCGCGGTGCCCCTGAACGCAGTAGTGCTCGCCAGAAAACGGCAGCTTGAACCCTTCCATCCAGCGAACGCCGGGGTCGAGTTGGTTCTCGTTCGTGAACGTGTGAGGAAACAGAGCGCCGCACGCTCCCGAACCGAACGCGACCGCCAGCATGATGATGGCGACAAGAACTTCCCCAATCCCGTCCAGGACTCCCGATGGCTTGTCGAACGATCCCCCGAACAGGAAGTACAGGACAATGGCGACCGCCTGGCCGAGAATGCCGCCGACGATGATCTCGAGCTTCTCGGTGTTGAAATAGTTCGGCCGCCGGCCGCGCGCGAGCCCCCAGGTGAATCCCGCCCAGGTGGCCGACATAAACGCCACCCAGGCGGCGCTGGGGTGCCCCCCGAACATCCGCTGCATGACCGCCATCACCATCGCCACGCCGAAGGTGGCGAATGCCGCGGCCATGAGGATGATCCCCGGCACCTGCCCGAAAGTCACAGTGCTCAGATACGCGAAGAACGCGGCGGCCCACGCGGCCAGCGCCAGGTTGCCTTTCACGGCCGCGATGGGAATGATCGTAAGGCAGGCGAGCCACAGCACATCGCGCAAGATCATCACCCAGGGCTCGTGCGAAAAGACCCAGAACACAGGCATGAAAATCCAGCGCCCGCCCGGCCCGCCGCCCGGGAGCTTGGCGTGCTTGCGGCTGCAATCCCGGCCCTTTGGCGCTTGTTCAGTCGCCTGGGCCAGAAACTGCCGGCGCATAACACGAACAGCCTTGGCCGTCTCATGAATGGCCACGTCTTGCTGGCCCGCCAGCATCAAAGGGTCGAGGTCCGGTCCCG
>CAIPTQ010000301.1 GCA_903868035.1 uncultured Phycisphaerales bacterium | reverse complement strand
GGGGGGGTGCGGGGGGGTGCGCCATTCGGGTGGGAGAGTCGAACGCGCGGGTATCAGGCCAGAAACGAAGTATTTCCCGCGCCGCTTCCGCGGCTTGACACAATTCATGGGGTAACCAACCCACGACGGCGCCTGCGGCTTGTCGTGGGCTACTTTCTTGCCGCCGCTGCCGCGGCTCCCGAGAGAGGCGATTACCCGAAAGATGAGTTACACCCGGGGGGAGGTGAAACGGGGCGGGGGGACTGTATAATCCCGGCATACATCTCCGGCCGTTGGTTTCTTCAAGTGAGAACCGCATGAATACGCAGAGCAAAATCGCCTTTTTCGGACTGGGCACCATGGGCGGGGGGATGGCGCGGCGGCTGCTGGGGGCGGGGTTTCCGCTGGCGGTATACAACCGGAATGCGGAGCGGGCGGCGGGGCTGGCCGAGCAGGGGGCGCGGGTGGCCAAGACGCCGCGGGAGGCGGCCCAGGGGGCGGACGTGATGATCGGGATGCTGGCGGACGATGTGGCGTCGCGCGAGGTGTGGCTGGGGCAGCAGGGGGCGTTGGCGGGCGCGGGGCCGGGGACGATCTGCGTGGAGTGCAGCACGCTGACGGTGCCGTGGGTGCGGGAGCTGGCGGCGGACTGTGCGGCGCGGCGGCTGTTGTTTCTGGACGCGCCGGTGGCGGGGACCAAGCCGCACGCGGCGGAGGGGCAGTTGACGTTTTTTGTCGGGGGGGAGGCGGGGACGCTGGAGGAGGCGCGGCCGGTGTTGACGCCGATGTGCAAGGAGATTGTACACCTGGGGCCGGCGGGGGCGGGGGCGGCGTTCAAGCTGATACATAACTTTATATGCGGGGTGCAGGCGGCGGCGCTGGCGGAGGGGCTGGCGCTGCTGGCGCGGTCGGGGGTGGATGCGGAGAAGGCGGTGGGGATTCTCACGCAGGGGGCGCCGGGCAGCCCGATTGTGCGGATGCTGTGCCTGCGGCACGGGAACAAGGATTACACGCCGAACTTTCAACTGCACCTGCTGGCGAAGGATCTGACGTATGCGCTGGCGGAGGGGAAGCATCATGGGTTGAACCTGCAAACCGCGACGGCGGCGTTGTACCGCTGCACGCAGGCGATCAAGGCGGGGCTGGGCGAGGAGGATATGGCGGCCCTCCTGAAATACATGCTACAGCCCGGCCGCGTTTGAACCGGCTACACGCCTCACGCCTCGAAGGAGCTTTCATGTCCACCCGGAACATATTTGTCAACGGCACCTGGCAGCCCTCCACGTATCGCGATTTATTTCTGGGGGTGACGACGGCGGGGGGGGAGAATTTTGATTCGTATCCGATTTCCACGTGGCCGGACCTGGACATTGCGCTGTCGGCGGCGGCGGAGGCGGCACCGCTGCTGGCGGCGGCGGCACCGGAGCGGATCGCGGATTTTTTGCGGCGATATGCGGCGCGGATCGAGGCGCGGGCGGCGGCGATCACGCAGGCGGCGCAGCGGGAAACGAATCTGGCGGCGGCGCGGCTGGAGAACGTGGAGCTGCCGCGGACGACGGACACGTTGCGGCAGGCGGCGGCGGCGGCGCTGGAGGGCTCGTGGGCGTTGCCGACGATCGACACGAAGCACGAGCTGCGGTCGTATCTGGCGCCGCTGGGGCCGGTGCTGATCATGGGGCCGAACAATTTTCCGCTGGCGTACAACGCGGTGGCGGGGGGTGATTTCGCGGCGGCGGTGGCGGGGGGTAATCCGGTGATCGCCAAGGCGCATCCGGATCATCCGACGACGACGCGGCTGCTGGCGATGGAGGCGGCGGCGGCGGTGGGCGAAGCGGGGCTGCCGAAATCGAGTGTGCAGCTTTTGTACCACATGTCCGCGGACACGGGGCTGCGGGCGGTGGCGGATCCGCGTCTGGCGGCGCTGGCGTTCACGGGGAGCCGGCGGGCGGGGCTGGCGTTGAAGGCGGCGGCGGAGCAGGCGGGGAAGCCGATATACCTGGAGATGTCGTCGCTGAATCCGGTGATTATCCTGCCGGGGGCGCTGGCGGAGGACGGACGCCGGGAGCAGATAGCCGAGGCGTTTGCGGACTCGGCGTTGGATGCCACGGGGCAGTATTGCACGAATCCGGGATTGACGCTGCTGCTGGCGGGACCGGCGACGACGGCTTTTGCGCAGGCGGTCGCGGAGCGTTTTAATGCGCGGCCCTGCGGGACGCTGCTATCGGATGCGGTGGCCGCGGCGTTGCGGCAGAGCGTCAACACGCTGATTGAGGCCGGGGCGACGACTTTGGCGCCTTTTGACGCGACGGCACTGGTCCCGACGCCCGCGACGCATCCCAACACGCTTTTGCACGCCAGTGCCGCGCAGTTTCTGGCGCATCCGGAAGCGTTTCAGACGGAGGCCTTTGGCAATGCGTCGCTGTTGGTCACGGCCGAGACGGCGGACCAGTTGGGGGAAATTCTGGGCGTTCTGGAAGGGCAGCTTACGGGGAGCATCTACTCGGCGACGACGGGGGCGGATGAGGAGCTGTACCAGCGCCTGGCCCCGCTGCTGCGCAGCAAGGTGGGCCGGTTGCTCAACGACAGGATGCCCACGGGGGTGACGGTCAGCCCGGCGATGAACCATGGCGGGCCGTATCCGGCGACGGGGCATCCGGGGTTTACGGCGGTGGGGATTCCGGCGTCGTTGCGGCGGTTTGCGATGCTGCAGTGCTTTGACCATGTGCGCCCGGAGCGGTTGCCGGCGGTGCTGGGGGACAAGAATGCGCAGGGGACGTGGCGGCTGATCGACGGGGAGTGGACGCGGGGGGATGTGAGGGGGGGGGGCAGATAATGCAAAGGGATCCACAGGCATGCTTTTTAACGCAGAAATTCGTGTGCAAGTGTATTCCTCCCGGCGGCAACGTTATACTATGAATCCCATTACTTTGTGGGAGATACCTATGCGTATGGTTTATTCTGTGGCGGCGGTTCTGGCGTGGGCCGGCGTGGCGATGGCTGGGGCGCCGGCGGTGGTTCCGGCGACGGGGCCGGCGACGAGGCGGGTGGTGACGCCGTTTACACCGGTGCCGGCACAGGTTCCGGCGGCGGTTCCGGCGACGAGGCCGGCGGCGGCAACCGCGGCGGCGGCGAGTGCGCCGGCGGTGCCGGGGGATGCATTTTCGCAGGATTTGCTGAAGCGGCTGAATTCGACGGACGCGGCGCAGAAGGGGGCGGCGCAGAAGCAGTTGGCGGCGATCGCGGGGTATTGGCAGCAGCCGGAGATGCTCAAGCGGATGGCGGAGGCGACGGCGGACGCGGAGCTCAAGACGCTGTTGCAGGACCGGTATGACAAGCTGATGGCCAAACAGGCGGTGCTGGACATCACGAACCTGCCGCCGATATCGCTGAGCGTGAGCAACGCGACGCTGCCGCAGTTGGCCGCGGCGCTGAATGAGGCGCTGAACACGACCAAGTTCCAGACCACCGGCGCGAGCGCCGCGATGGGATATACGCTGGACGTGAGGAAGAAGCCGTTCTGGGAGGTGTTTGTCGCCCTGTGCCAGCAGCAGACGATTAACATGACCAGCATGGCGGGCGCGGCGGGAACGGGCAACATACGCCTGATGCCCGGCGGCACGGGCCAGCGGCGTTATGCCATCGACGGCCCGGCGATCGCGTATGTCAGCTCGATCAATTTGCAGCGGAGCATCTCCTTGCAGACGCCCAACGGGGAGGGGCCTGTGCAAGCGTCGCTGAATGTGCAGATGACCATGTGCGTCGATCCACGGATCACGGTGGTGCGTTATCAGGGGTTCACCGTGGTGAGCGCCACGGATGATGCGGGCCACAATTTGGCGCGTCCGGGGGGGGGTACGACATCGTATATGAGCGTTTCGACGCCGTTCACCCAATCGATCATGCTCTTGCCGCCGGATAATCTTGGCAAGTCGATAGCGCTGACGTGCGAGACGCGGATCGTGGCGCAGGCGGGGGAAATCACGGGCGCCATCGAGGATGTACAGGGCAATTTGAACAAGCCGGTGACACTGGGCAACCGGAGCTTCCGCGTGGCGGCGTTCAGCGCCCCGGCCGGGGGGGCCATTAGCATGCAGATCAGCAGCACCACCGTGGCGGCCCAGCCGGGCGTGCCGGCGACCCGGGTCACGTATAACCTGTATGACAGCGCGGGCAAAGCGGTGTGGACGGGCGCGGTGGCGGGCGCGGGCTCGATGAGCATGAACGTGGCGGCGGGCGCGTCGACGGGGCCGTACAAATTGGAAATCCGCGCACCCGACAAGACCGTGGACATACCGGTACATTTTGAGCTTAAGGACATACCGTTTCCGTGACGGGCCGTGAATCAGGTGCGGGCCAGGCGTCCGCGATTATTCGGAGTGAAGGGAATGAAATTGAACCGATGGAACTGGGGTTATGTGCCCGTGGCGGTGGTGCTGGGGCTGATCTGGTATGAGTTCTGGCGTTCGGGGGCGTTTGTGCCGCCGCCGGCGCGGCCGGCGTCCACGCAGGAGGCGGTGCCGGGGGCGGCGGTCGGGGAGAGCAAGCCGCCGGAGATTGCGGTGCCGGGGGCGGGGGCGCGGGTGACGGTGTTGCCGGCGGCACCCGAGCCGGTGAAGCCCGAGCCGGTGATGAACGACGCATTTTTGAACAATCCGCCGCCGATCTCGCTGCGCGTGGCGAACGCGTCGCCGGACATGGTGGTGGAAGAGTTGCGGAAAGCGCTCGGGAAAACCTGCCATATCCAGCTTGAGACCCCCAACAGCAATCCGAACGTCGCGTACAACCTCGATGTGAAAAACGTGCCGTTCTGGGAAGTCATCAAGGCGCTGGAAGCGCAGGCACCCATGGGTATGGTCCAGACGGACAACATCGGCAACGGTATGGAGGGCCTGGTGTTAAATCCGCAGAGCGGCGGCATTTTCCGTTTTCAAACCAACGGGCCGGCGATGCTGTACGCCAGCAACATCACCTTCAGCAAGTCCGGTACGGGGCTGCTCAACGCGGGGGTTCAAGGCAACGCCCGCTACAGCCTGACGCTGGGCACGGCGGTGGATCCGCGCATCAAGGTGACGCGCTACTACCCGGTGACGGTGACCGGGGCGGTGGATGAAACGGGGCGCAATCTGGCGATACCCACGATGGGCAACAGTCCCTCGGATGCCCCGACGAACTATTGGCAGAGTTCCATCTCTTTCACGGCCCTGGAACCGCGCGCCAAGAAGGCCACGTTCCAGTGCCAGGTGCGCTTTGTCGCGCAGCTTTCGGAGACCACGGTGACGGTGGAGGACGCCACGCAGAAGGCGGGGCAGAGCATTACGCTGGGGGACCGGAGTTTGCGGCTGGTGCGGTGCGAAGTGCAGGCTAATCGACTGTACATACAAATTGCGGAGGATGCGCCCCAGCCGCAAGGACAACCCATTGCATTCACCCTGGTTGATGCCAATGGCAAGTCCAACAGCATGACGGTGCAGTCCACCCAGACGACGAGTGTTTCGCTGGTGAACTATGTGGCGCCGTATCGGCTGGTGTTCCGGAGTTCCGACCGGACGCGGGAGCTGACGTTTCCGTTTGAGCTGAAGGATGTGCCTTTGCCGTGAAGAACCCGTAGCTCCACCCTCGCTTACGCTACGGGTTCCGTTGGCCGCCTGTTGAGTCCCCCCCCCTCGGCCGCTTGTCGCCCGGCGGCCCGGTTTCGTTTATGCTAGTGGGTTATGGCCAAGTCCACCAAGCCCAAGTCCCGGTATGCGAAGTCGGAAAAGCTGTTTGCCGAGGCGCTCAAGCTGATGCCCGGGGGGGTTTCGTCGCCGGTGCGGTCGTTTAAGGCGGTGGGGATCAGTCCGGTGTTCATCAAGGAGGCCAAGGGGGCGCGGCTGGTGGATGTGGACAACAACTCGTATCTGGATTACGTGTTGTCTTATGGGCCGCTGATTGCCGGGCACTGTGCCCAGCCGGTACGGGCGGCGGTGGTCAAGCAGATCGACAAAGGCTCGACGTATGGTTGTTGCACGGAGGCGGAGAGCAAGTTGGCGGGGGCGATAGCCGCGGCGATGCCGGGGGTGCCGCTGGTGCGGTTTGTGAACTCGGGCACGGAAGCGGTGATGTCGGTGCTGCGGTTGGCGCGGGGGGCGACGAAGCGGGATGTGATCGTGAAATGTGCGGGCTGCTATCACGGGCATGTGGATGCGATGCTGGTGCAGGCGGGGTCGGGGGCGACGACGCACGGGAATCCGTCGAGCCCGGGGATACCCGAAGCGGTGACGCAGAACACGGTTCTTTTGCCGTATAACGACCTGGCGGCGGCGGCGGGGCTGTTTGAGAAACTGGGGGAGAAGATTGCGGCGTTCATTGTGGAGCCGATTTGCGGGAACATCGGGGTGGTGCCGCCGGTGGCGGGGTATCTGGAGGGATTGCGGGCGTTGTGCGACAAGCATGGGGCGCTGCTGATTTTTGATGAAGTGATGACGGGGTTCCGGGTGGGATATGGGGGGGCGCAGGGGCTGTATGGCGTCAAGCCGGATATCACGTGCCTGGGGAAGATCATTGGCGGGGGGCTGCCGGTGGGGGCGTATGGCGGGCGGGCGGAGCTGATGAACCAGGTATCCCCGGCGGGGCCGATCTATCAGGCGGGGACGCTGTCGGGCAATCCGCTGGCGATGGCGGCGGGGATGGCGACGCTGGACATATTGGAGGACGGCACGGCGTATACGCAGTTGGAGTCGCTGGCGGGGCGGTTGGAGAACGGTTTGCGCGAGGCGGCGGCGGGGGTGAAGGCGGCGGTGGTTGTGCAGCGGGTGGGGTCGATGCTGACGCCGTTTTTCCTGTCGCCGGGTCAGGCGGCCGCGGGGGGCGGGGGGCAGGCGCTGAGGAATTATGCGGATGTGCTGTTGTGCGATACGCAGGCGTATGCGCGGTTTTTCCGCGCGATGCTGGACCGGGGGATCATGCTGCCGCCGAGCCAGTTTGAGGCGTGGTTTGTCTCGACGGCGCATACGGAGGGGGACATTGACCAGACGGTGGATGCGGCGAAGGAAGGGTTTACGGCGGCCAAATCATGATTTACCCGGCGCCCAAATGTATAATGGGATTATGAAGGCTGTCTATAACAAAGAATGGCTGGCGCGGCATTTGGAAACCGCGGAAATGCTTGAGCGGATCAAGGCGCGGGAACTTGCCGGCATGAGCGATGACGAGGCGTGGCGGCAGATTCAGTTGCTCAACACATGTGAGGCGCCTTGGCGGGAGCGGCGGGATTGGTCGGGGTTGGTGGAGCAGCAGGCATTATTTCAGCGCTTTATGCGGAAGCAAGCATGAATGAACTGGCGGGTATATTTACGGCGGCGGCGGAGGTGGAGGCCTTTTGCCGTGGGCGGGGCTGGCGGTTTTGTTTTATTGGGGGGATAGCGGTGCAGCGGTGGGGCTCGCCGCGGTTTACGCAGGATGTAGATCTGACATTGTTCACGGGACTGGGTGCCGAAGCGGAATTTGTCGATGCGTTTTTACTGAAATATGTCGGACGTTTACGGAATGCCCGGCAGTTTGCGCTGGAACGGCGTGTGCTCTTGGCGCGTAACGCGGGAGGTGTTGATCTTGATGTCGCCCTGGGCGCGTTTCCGTTTGAAGAAGCTTCCGTGTCGCGGGCGACGATGTGGCAAGTCAGTGAGAGCATCGTGCTGACAACCTGTTCGGCGGAAGATTTAATTGTCCACAAAGTATTTGCGGCGCGCGATCGCGACTGGGGGGATGTGGAAGGCATCCTGGCGCGGCAGCATGGCAGGTTGAACTTGGAGCAGATTCGCCGCGAACTCAAGCCGTTATTGGAACTAAAGGAAGACACCCAGGCGGGGGAGAAATTTGAACAACTGGTGCGGACGGTGTATGCACGCGTGAAATAGCGTAGCCGCTCAATTTCCATTCATATTTTGCGTGGGGCAGGATTCACCGGGCATTGGCGCCGGCGAATCCGCTTGCCAGGGTTTCATTTCGGGGACGAAGACTTTGAGGGTGGAGAGGGTGCGTTGGCGGTTGGTGGAGTGTTGGAGGGGTTCGAGTTCGTCGATCATGCGTTGGATGGCGGCGGGGTCGGCTTGCCCAAGGGAGGGTTTCCAGACGGCGATTTTGGGGTGGCGGGTGGGGACCATGTGTTCGCCGCGGATGGAGAGTTCCTCGTAGAGTTTTTCGCCGGGGCGCAGGCCGGTGAAGACGATGGGGATGTCCACATCGGGGCGGAGACCCGAGAGGATGATCAGGTCGCGGGCGAGGTCGAGGATGCGGACGGGTTTGCCCATGTCCAGGACGAAGATTTCGCCGCGGTTGCCCAGGGCGCCGGCCTGGAGGACGAGCTGGGCGGCTTCGGGAATGGTCATGAAATAGCGGCGCATTTCGGGGTGGGTGACGGTGACGGGGCCGCCGGCGGCGATCTGCTGCTTGAAGATGGGGACGACGCTGCCGTTGGAGCCCAGGACGTTGCCGAAGCGGACGGTGATGAAGTTGGTGGGGAGTTTCGAGTTTCGAGTTTCGAGTTTCGAGTCTTGAGTATCTCGTGTATCTTGAAACTTGAAATTGGAAACTCGAAACTCCCTGCGGGCGAGGCCCTGGATGTAGATTTCGGCACAGCGTTTGGTGGCGCCCATGATGCTGGAGGGGTTGACGGCCTTGTCGGTGGAGATCATGACGAAGTTTTTGACGCCGGCGGAGGCGGCGGCGTCGGCGAGGGTCTTGGTGCCGAAGACGTTGTTGCGGATGGCTTCGCCGGGGTTGGATTCGGCGAGGGGGACGTGCTTGTGGGCGGCGGCGTGGAAGACGATGGCGGGGGCGTAGTCGGCGAAGACCTGATCGACGCGGACGGCGTCGGTGATGTCGCCGATGGCCGGCACGATCCGCAGGGCGGGCCAGCTTTTGCGCAGCTCGCGTTCGATTTCGAAAATGGCGTTTTCGGCCTTGTCGAGCAGCACGAGTTGGGCGGGTTCAAAGCGGCAGATGGTGCGGCAGAGTTCGCCGCCGATGCTGCCGCCGGCGCCGCTGACGAGGACCACCTGGCCGTGGAGCATGGCGCCGACGGCGGCGAGGTCCATATCGACGGCATCGCGGCCGAGGACGTCGGTGACGCTGACTTCGCGAATCTGGGTGGCGGCGGCCTTGCCCGCCAGGATGTCGTGGAGGCTGGGGACGGTGCGGAAGCGCAGGGCCGAGGAGCCGCCGGCAGTGCCGGCCCCGCCATGGACGTCGGCATCCATCTGGGTGGCCCGGCACAGCGAGACGATGCGCTGCATCTCCAGATTGCTGGCCGAGGGGAGGGCGATGAGGATTTCGCCGATCTGGCGCTGGCGGCAAATCCGGGGGAGGCTGGAAATCGGCCCCAGCACGGGCACGCCCTGCACGCGCTGGCGGGCCTTAGCGGGGTCATCATCGAGCAGGCCCGCGACGCGGTAGCGCTGTTCGGGCATGCGGGCGATTTCGCGGAGGCAGGCGGCGGTGGCGTCACCGGCACCGATGATCAGCAGGCGCACGATGCCGCCGGGGGCGACGGGGCGGGATTCCTCGTAGAACAGCCGGGCGGCGATGCGGGCGCCGCCGACGAGGGACAGGGAGAAGAGGGCATCGAGGATGAACAGGGAGAGGGGGAGCGCGGGGGGGGTGTTGGCCAGGAGGCGCCAGGCGTGATAACCGGCAAGGAGAAGCGCCAGGGCGCTGCCGGTGGCGGCGAGGAGGCGGAGGGCGTCGCCCAGGGAGGTGTAGCGCCAGGCACCGGCGCCACGGTGCAAACCGAGCGTCAGCCAGGTGGCGAGTTTGAGCACCAAGACCGCCGGCAGCAGCGGCAGGAAGAGGGCGGTCAGCCAGGGGGTGCCGTCGGGCGTGTGGAGGGCGAAATCGTAGCGCACCGCCAGGGCCAGCCAGAGGGCGGCGGCCAGGAAGAGCAGTTGCCCGGCGAGTGAAGAAGTGGCGACGAGGCGGCCGGGCCAGCGCCGCGTGGGCGTACCGGGGGCATCGGGTGTGAGATTGGCCTGATAATTGGCGGACACACCATCATTATCGGTCGCAGGTTGGGGGTGGCTTAAGGGGTTCTATGGGGGGGCGAGACATTGGCATTATCGGGAGCATTGTGCTTGGGGGTGGTTCATTTAGTCGCCAGCCAGGCAAATTGTCCGGGCGATGTTTCAACCCATTTGTACACGAGGTTGGCCGAATCTGTCGCCATGTGCCGCAATTCAAAGCCGAGGCGCAAATCCTTGCCGGCCAATGTGCCTTGGATCGATCCACTTGTCACTTGATGGCCGTCCAGACCAGCGATTGGCGTCTGGAGCCCGCTGGTGGTGCTGCTGTTGACAGCACCATTAGCCTCGGGTTTCAACAGCAACCCATGCACTGAACTCATCTGAATACACACCAAAATCAGCGTGTCTTGCTCAAAAACTGCATCCACCACTTTGAACAGATAGTTCGAGCCTGTGCCGGAATAGATGCCATACTTTCCATTGTCAACAACCGGTTGCTTCCAGGTCAGCACAGGCGCCCAGACGGCGTTGCGCCTTTCGAGTATCACGTGATATTCGTAGCGATGCTCCGGATAGATATACGAGCCGCCCGGAAATGAATCCGTACGCGGGATTGGTTCTATTCCCGGGGCGTGTTCCAGCGGCAATTCGGTGCGCGCGATACGCAGGCGCAGACTCTCGCCCAGCGGCTTGAGTTGCAGGGTGCCTTCGCGCACTTCTTCGGAGACAATGTGGCAATCAAGCCGAAGGTCTTGCTTCACTTGGGTCGTTTCATTTTCCCGCACGTCCGCCAACGCCGTATCCACCCACCAACCGCCGTTGGCGGCATCCGTTTTCGCCGTGATCTCCATGCTGCCCGCCGGAAGGTCGGTGAGCGTGAAGAGGCCGTCTGGATCGGTCTTGCCGTACACGAGGGTGTTGAACCGAACCACGTCATTGCCCGACCCTTGCCAGGACTTGGGTGCCATGTCCGGGGCGTAGGCAATGGGAGCCTTGAAATACGCGACAACCTGGGCGCCCGCGAGGGGTTTGCCCGCGGCATCCACGACCCGGCCGGTGACCGAACCAAGTTTCAAAGGCACGGGTGCCGGTGCGGTGCGTGCGGCGGGCGTGGGGACTGTTGTTTGGACTATCGTTGTTGTTTGGACTTTCGTTTGGGCGCAACCCACCAGGAATGCCAGAGCCGCCAGTGAAATGGTACTGTGCGTCATCAGTTATTTCCTCGTAAGGATTGTCCATTCCAGGGCACTGGTCAGAACCGATACCCCTTCTTTTCGGCCTCCGTGGGTTCGCCGTATAGGACCATGGCGGCGGCCAGGAGGGCCATTTTGGCCGGCCAGGGAGGAGGCGGCGAGGAGGCGGCCGCGCCAGTGGTGCAGCGCGGGCGCGGCGGGGGCGGCGGGGGCGAAATTGGCCTGATAGTCGGCGGACACAAGATCATTATCGGTCGCAGGGTGGGGGGGGCTTAAGGGGTTCTACGATCAGTGGTCAGTGGTGAGTGGTTAGTGGTTAGTGGTCAGGAGTTATTCGGCGGCGGCGGGCGGGGCATCTTCCGGGAGGTCGGCGCGCATGTCGTCGAGTTCCTGGGTGTCGGCCATCTGGTCGATTTCCTGCAACTGGCGGGCGACGAAGTGGCGGAAGAGGACCACGAAGATGAGGCTGCCGCAGAGGGCGATGGCCACGCCGATGAGGCTGATCATGAGGCGGTTGTCTTCGATTGGGTAGGCTGGTGGGGCGGCGGGGGCGAGGAGCTGCGCGCCGAGGCCCTGGGCCTGGTTGGGCTCGGAGGAGTCGCGGAGGCCGGGGGTGGCGTAGGCGAGGGCCAGGGCGTTGCAGACCTGGCTGACGCCGGGGGCGTCGGGGCCGGTGTAACGGAGGGCGAGGGTTTTGCCGGCGGGATTGAGGGTGAGGGACAGGCGGGTGGGGAGGGTGGCGAGCCATTCCTCGCGGACATCGTGCATGACGTAGCGGTCGTCGGCATTGCGGAGGACTTTCCAGGCGGCGAAGGTGACATCGGGGGAGCGGAGGAATTCCGTCTGGCCGGCGAGCCAGGATTCGAGTTCCGGGCCGGCGAGGTTGGGAGGCGGTGACAACTGGACCACGGCCTCGGCGCGGTAGAGGGGACGGACGAATTTGTAGGTGCCGAGGAAGACGCTGCCGAGGATCATGATGACGAAGATGCCGACGGCGGCGACGGTTTTGAGGGCGTTGTGGTCGGCGAATTTTCGCGCCATGACCATTTCCTGTTTCTCCAATAGACGTTTGACTTGTTCGAGGTTTTCCTTACGGGACTGCAACTGCTCGCGGTGATGGGCGAGCTCGGAGCGGCCGTGTTCGAGTGCGGCCTGGGTGTCAAGTATCTGGCGGCGGAAGGCGCGGAGGGCCTTGGCCTGGCGGAGGAGGCGCTGGCGGTGCCATTGGGACTGGTTGGGGGAGGGATCGTCGGCGGGTGTACGGAGGAGGGGCGGATGGGGGTTGTGCCAGGCGGTTTTTTCCGCCTCCAGGGTGGTGATTTTTGCGGCGAGTTCGGCGCGCTGTTGTTCGAGGGTGTGGATTTGTCCGGCGAGGGCCTGGATTTGTTCGTCGTGGGGCGGGGATGGGGCGGGGGTGGGTGCGGACGGGGCGGGGGCCAAGAGGGTGAGGGCTTGGGCGGCCTCATACTTTTGTTTCCATTCGGCGATTTCCGCTTCGCGGGCGGCAAGCTGTTGGGACAGTTCCTGGCGGAGTGCCGCAAGCTGTTTGGGCGGTTCCTCTTTTTGGAGTTCAAGCTGGAATTCCAGTTCATTCCGGGCGGCCTGGAGCGTTTCGGCGTCGCTGTGGGCCTGGCGGAGTTGCTTTTCGAGATGCACGATGCGTTCATGGTGGCCGCCGCCGCGGGCCTCGGCGAGTTCCCGCTGGAGGGCCGCGGTGGCCTGGGCGACCTGGGCGGCGAGGGTTTGTTCGAGGTCGTTTTCGGCGGCATCGACCTGGGCGCGGCGCTCGGTGAGGCGCTTGGTTTGTTTGGCGAGGGCTTCCAATTGGTCGGCCTGATCGCGCTCGAAGGCTTCGAGGCGTTGCTGGAGGTCGTGCTTGTGGCGGGCGAGGGTTTGGCGTTCGTCGGCGAGTTGGTGCTGGCCGGCCGCGAGTGCGGCGGATTGGGTTTGGAGATCTGCGGTGGCGGCGCGGTTTTGCTCGGCGAGGGTTTGTTCGCGCTGGGTGAGGTCATCCTGGCGAGTTTGTAGATCGGATTGGCGGGATGTCAGGTCGGCCTGGGCGAGTTCGATTTGGCGGCGTGCGGCGGCGAGTTCCTGCGTGCGGCCTTCGAGGGCCTGTTCGCGGCCACCGAGCGCCTGGCCTTGTTCGGCGAGGGCGGCGCTGCGGGTGGAGAGTTCGCGAGCCTCGGCATCGAGTTGCTGGCGCTGGGTATCGAGTTGCTGGCACTGGACATCGAGGTGCTGGCGCTCGGCAGCGAGTTGCTCCCGCTCCAGGGTCGCCTGTCGCTGGGTTTCGACAAGCTGGCGGCGCTGGTCCTCCAACTGTTCGAGGGCTTCGCGCAGGCGGGCATCCTCGTCGCGGTGGCGGGCTTCCTGTGCGGTGAGAGTCTGCTGGCGGGCGTCGAGTTCGCGCTGGGCCTGGTCGCGCTCCTGTTCGTGCTGGTGCTGCCATTCGAGGAGGCGCTGCTGGGCCTGCTCGAGATCGTTGGCGCGCTGGGTGAGGCTTTGGGTTTCGGCATCGACGGCGGCGCGGAGTTGCTGAAGCTGCTGGCGCTGGCCGCCGAGGTCGGCGCGCTCGTCGGCGAGGCGCTGCTGTTCCTGGGCGAGGTTTTTCTGGCGTTCGAGGAGTTTGAAGCCTTCGGCGCGCAGGATATCCAACTGGCTGGAGAGCTGGGTTTTCCACTGGGTCATCTGCTCGATTTGTTGCTGGAATTGGTCGGCGGCGTGGATGATGGCGTCGGCGGGGGTGTCGGAGAGCGGGGCCTCGGCGAGGGCCACGGCACGCGGAGCGGTGCCTGCTACGGCGGGGGCCACGGCACGCGGAGCGATACCTGCTACGGCGGGGGCTACGGCACGCGGAGCGATGCCTGCTACGGCGTCGGAATTTGGATTGTCTGGCATAAGATACCTTCCAGGTTGCGGGGCGGCGCGGGGGCGGCGTGCCGGGCGTTGCCACGCCGGGCTAGTGGCCGCGCGAGTGCGCCGCACGTCATTGCTTCGGCAATTTGGGCGAGGGGGTGAAGGGGAGAGGGGGAAGATTCGGGATTTTGGGGAGTGTGGTGTGCTGGGAGGGGGGATTTTATGGGATGGTAGATGTTTTGTTGTGCTTTCGATTGACAAAATCCCGCGCCATTCGGTAGCATATTGTTAGGGAGGCGTTCATGGCTCAGGGATCGTCGATAGAATGGACGGAATCCACGTGGAATCCGGTGACGGGCTGCACGAAGATCAGCGCCGGGTGCAAGCATTGCTATGCCGAGCGGATGGCCAGACGGTTGCAGGCGATGGGGACGCCGCAGTACGCCAACGGGTTCATGTTGACGATGCAGCCGGAGATGCTGGAGTTGCCGCTGCGGTGGAAGAAGGGGCGGACGATTTTTGTCAATTCGATGAGCGATTTATTTCACGAGGATTTGCCGGCGGAGTATATCCAGCGGGTGTTTGACGTGATGAACCGGTGTCCGCAGCACACGTTTCAGATTTTAACCAAGCGGCCGGAGATCGCCGCGGCGTATGCGCCGGGGTTGACGTGGACGCCGAACATTTGGATGGGGACGAGCGTGGAGAATGCGCTGGTGGTGCATCGGATCGGGAGTCTGCGGGGGGTGCCGGCGCGGGTGCGGTTTTTGTCGCTCGAGCCGCTGATCGGGCCGCTGCCGCGGCTGCCCTTGGCGGGGGTGGATTGGGTGATCGTGGGGGGCGAGTCGGGGCCGGGGGCGCGGGCGATGGAGGCGGAGTGGGTGCGGCAGATACGTACGCAGTGCCAGGCGAGCGGGGTGGCGTTTTTCTTCAAGCAGTGGGGCGGAGTGAACAAGGCGAAGGCGGGGCGGGAGTTGGATGGGCGGACGTGGGATGAGATGCCGATTTCGAGCATATCGGTGTCGCACTTTGAAAAAGGTCGATCTTTACGTCATACTCCACATCTGTTGGCCAGTTGCTGAATTCAAAAGGACACGTCTGATGGCCGTACGCCCCGCATTAGCCCCGGCGATTGTCAAAGACAGATTTGACGTTTATCGCTTTTTCAACGGCATCTCGGTCGAGCAGCCGCGTGAGCGAACATCGCGTATTCCCATGGTTAAGTCGTTTTTACTGGAGCACGTCGCCCGCCGGAATGGAGGAACGCCGCGGCGTGTTGATGAGATATTCCGCAGACTCGGCGCCGAGACCAAACAGATTGATGAGAGCTTCTTCTCCGTAGTTGCGGAAGCGAAGGATGAGTACGGTCACCCGACACGGACGACGACTGGTTTTGTGGAAACCTATTCCGAACGATTTTTTGTGTACTACACCTGTGAGAAGACAGAGGTGGCGGACCCACGGGTTGAGCGCTGGGTTCAACAACCTGATTTGGATCATGCGTGGTTCAGCAGCCCATTTTTGCAAGCCATTTGGGAACAAGACGTATCGCAGCGCGGTGACGCCAGATTTTCACAACTTGTGTTTAAGCATGACAGCATGTTTGAAATGCCTGAGGATTCGGCAGATTCGATGTGCGAGGAAGAAGATGCATCCTCCCAGATAAACGATCCGGACGAGGACGCCCCAGTTCCGGAACGGCGGGCGGCACGATTCGCAATGAGTGACCGGATAGGGCGCATCCGAGCTTCGCTGCAAAGGCTTCAAGCGGAGTACGAACCCCTGCACGTTCTGCATGCCATCCGTCTTCCTTCCCAGACAACCACGGGCGGCCACGACCTCCGGCAAGACGGAAAGGTGACGAATCGGACCGAAAGCTTCGAGGATCATCGCAATACGCTGCGCTACCTTCACAGGATCTACGCTTCTGTTTTGGACAACACGGAAGACCTAGCATGGCAGCGGGAGGAAGCGGGCATCCACTCCAAGATGTTCCTGCCGCGCAACGGCGCGCCGCTGATCGTGCAGTTTAGCGAGCCTCTGAATCCAGCGACATTCGATAAGTTGGTAGACCGCGCGTTTCAGAAACGGAACCGGTTCAAACTTTGGGGCAACCCATTGCGCATGGGACCTACGAAGGTTCATGTCTACGGAGCGGATCGCCATCTTTGGCAGCCGATTAACATGGAGATCACTGACCGGCGAATTGTCGCCACACTTCCGAGAGGCACATGCGGCAATACGTTCCACCGGCTGGTTGCGAACATCCAGCACTACGTCAGCCCGAAGATTGACGCATGGATTGGCGGTGAAACATTCTCATCGCTCGTCAGTAAATGGCCCAAGAAAATGGAACAGGACGATGGCAGCTAGCAATTTGCTAAAAGATCCGGTCTTTCAACTGAATCTGCTGCTTTGGATGAGCAAGGAGCAACCGCCAGGGTCGCCATATGTTCGACCTCTGTTCAGAGAAATCGGTTTTGAGATAGCGTTCATTGAACAACCCTTCAAGTTCCCTATTCGTGTCTTCCAGCAGATTGAACGGTGTTCACTTGCCATTTCCAAGGAGCCGGAGCCAGAACTCATACTCATTCGGAAAGCGGATCGACGAGCCCTCTATTTTGAATGCAAGGCGCAGTCGTTTGGACCGTCGAGTTCGACATCCAGGCAAGGTCGGGGGCACTTGGTGGCAACGGGGCCAGCCTTCGCGGAAGTTTACCGGCCGTATGAGGCTTGCCAGTTGTGTTATGTGCTGCCGCAGTCTGATGTGGGAGGGATGGCAACCTGTCTGGAAAACCTGAGCAAAGAATTGCACCTGGCGGGTTTTCAGTGCGGGCCATTTTCCGTGCATGGGATGAGATTCGATGGCGACAAACTGATCTATTCGTGGGACGCCCATTTCCAAAGGCTTACGGGACTTTCCGGCAATGAGGCGGGGGTGATTTCCGGTCTGACTGATGACACTTCCGCAATTCCGCTGCTTCTCGTGTACACGGACGAGGACTGTCCGGACAGCGCCATGCGATCCTATTATCGCGAAGCGCTTTCAAATCAGATAAGGGCTTGCCTGCTGTGCGAACTTCACGCGGGCAGTGCAGAGGAACCATACGAAGTGTCGACGGAAGAATTGCTGCGACGGGTGACACATCATGCGTCGGATTTTTTAGGGAGGAAACGTCAGAAGGAACTGCGCGAGTTCGTGCGGCAAAACGTGTTACGATACATCGCAGACGAGCAATCACTGGAACGTGGTGATCATTTGAAGTTTCAAGATGACACCTTCACCGTTACTTGGATCAACAGCAAAGACCGAGAAGATTTTTTGGATTGGCTTGAGGATCGGCGTAGAACTTTTCCGGCGGATCAACCGGATCAAGGGACATTATTCGATGGCGAGGAAAGCCTTGGTGAATAAGGCTCATCCCACCACACAAAACTTTGGCTCGCGGGTCTTAAATATTGGCAATGTGGTATTTTTCGCCCAGATGGTTTTCAGGAGCAGATTATGTTCCATGTGCGTTACGCGATGTTTGCGGTGTGGGCGCTGGCGCTGGCTGCGTGCGGGTCTTCCGAATCTGCCGGGCCGGCAACGAAGCCGAAAATTGAGGTGTACCAGATGCGCGGGAGGATTGAGAAAATGCCGACGGCGGCGGCGCCGCGGACGGTGATGATACGGCATGAGGCGACGGCGGAGATGGGGGCGATGACGATGGGGTTTATGGTGGACGAGGGGGTGGTGCTTACGGGGCTGGCGGTGGGGGACAAGGTGGCGTTTGGGTATGAGGTGGACCGGGGGCGGCGGTTGGAGCATGTGACGAAGCTGGAGAAGCTGCCGGCGGAGACGGTGCTGGACTTGGGGCCGGGGATGACGATGCCGGGGGAGTGATCCGGAACCCAACTGAATCCCGCGCCGCACAGGAGCGAGCGCGTAGGCCCAGGGATTGCAATCCCTGGGCTTGAGGGGCGCGAGAATCAAATGGAATCCGGATGGGGCGGGGGCGGGGTCCACACGGCGGGCCGGGGGTGGCCACGGCATTTAAGCAGGTTGCGGTTGATCCACGGCTGCCGTTTCTTCGGCCGTTTTACGTTCCTTGTCCAGAGACGCATAGATCATCCCCACCTCATGCATGCCATCGGCGTAGTCGCGGCAGCGGACCACCTGGCCTTCAAACGCGCGATTCGCCAGGCTGCCGCGGCCCGACAGGTACACCCGCACGTATTGGCTGGGAGTGACCGGATGCGGGCTTAAGAAACCCAGTCCCGAGCGGGACAGACTGTGGGCGGTCACCGGCACGCTGGGATATTCGACCCAATTTTGCCCCGCCAGTTCCATGCGGTGTACCCGGGCCGGGCAATGAATGGTGAACCGCTCAAACCGCCGGCGGCCCAAACCGTGGAACTGGTCGGATTCCGGCGTGTGGGGGATGGCGCCTTCCTGCTGGGCTTGCTGCATGAGTTTGACCCAGGCGTCCACCACCTGGGGATCGTATTTGAGCGGGGTATCGGCCTGGAGGATGCGCAAAGCGCTGGCGACCGACTCGGTCTTCTTCTTGAAGGGGCGGAAAGCCGTCATGGCGTCAAAGGAGTCGACGACGGCGCAGATCCGGCTTTCGAGGAGCACCTGGTCGCCCTTGAGGCCCGCGGGATAACCGCTGCCATCCATGCGCTCATGGTGCTCGGCGGTGACGCGCAGCACGAGATCGGGCACGTGTTCGAAGGTTTTGAGGTGATCCACGCCGCGGGCCGGGTGGGCCCGCAACTGCCGCCAGTCGTCGTCGGTCAAGGAGCCTTTCTTATTGAGCACTTCCTCGGTCACGAAGAGCTTGCCGATATCATGCACCATGCCGGCCTGGCAAATGAGATTCAGCGCGTTGGTGTCCTTGTTCCCCAGCGCGTAGGCCAGGGCGACCATCCACGTGCCCACATTGACCATGTGGGTGGCGGTGTAAAAATCATGCTGCGAGGCGGCGAACAGGTGGGGGAAGGCGGAGGTGTCGTTCATGACCAGGGTGGTGACGGCCTTGGCGACGATGCCCAGGCGCGGCATGGTGGCGCCGGGTTTCTGCTCTTCGAGCAATTCATTGATGAGTTCCATGCTGGTTTCGTAGACCAGTTCGGATTTAGCCGAAAGCGCCAGGGCCGGGTTGGCCATGGCTTGTTCGAGATGGGCCTCGACCTGGTGGCGGAATTTCGAATGGTCGCCGATAAGGATGTAGACGAACTTGATGCCCGCTTCCTTGAGCCGCAGCCGCTGGTGCTCGGTGAACCGGGCATTGGCGGAGGAATACAGGGTGAATTTATGCTCCTGGCCGTTCTGTGTAGCGGTGCGGAGAAAAATCGGCATCGACGCCAGCCCCTCCAGAATGACCTGCTCGAGCGGCAGGGGGATGAAGCCGGCGCGCACCGAGGTGTTGCGCCCCGCGCAGGCGCCGGATTTGAGCAGGTCCTCGTCGTGCATGCTTCTGGATTCTTGGTCCGCAATTGCCGTCGTCATAGCGATACACCCCAACAATAAGATTCATTGAAATATTCGGTATATTTACCTGATTAGATTAGGTGGAGTAACCCATTTATACGCGTTAGTTTGCCGACTTGTTATCCGATAGCGAATATTTGGTGCTACTGAAGGGATGGGAAGAGCGGCGTTGTGGGTTCATGATTTGGGGGATTGGAGGATGAAGGTGGCGGGACCGTAGTTGGTGAGTTCGACCTGCATGGAGGCGCCGAACTGGCCGGTTTCGACGGCGATGGTGGGCGGGGCGAGGCGGCGGAGGGTGGCGAGGAGGTGGTCGAAGAGTTCGCGGCCGCGGTCGGGCGGGGCGGCGTTGCCGAGGCTGGGGCGGCGGCCGTGGGCGGTTTCGGCGGCGAGGGTGAAGTTGCTGATGAGGAGGATGCCGAGGGGGGACGCCGACGAGGGCGTCGGCACCACTTGTTGGGCGATTTGCCGGATATCGAGGTCGAAGTGTTTGTCGGCGTTGCGGAAGATGCGGAGGGCGAGGATTTTGGCGGCGAGCCAATCGGCGGCGGCGGGGGAGTCGGGGGCTTCGACGGCGGCGAGGACGAGCAGGCCGGTGCCGATGCGGCCGAGGATTTGGCCGTCGACGGAGACGGAGGCGCGGGCGACGCGTTGGACGAGGGCGATCATGGGGCGCTATGTTAGCTTCAGGCGGTGCGTTGGGCGAATGGCGGGTGTTGCGGAATTACTCCACGATGCCCGCGATGGTATTTCCAGGTGTCGGTGCGGAAGGGGGACGATCGACGGATCAGGTGCATTGCCAAAGCAAACCGCTGATTTTACAGGCATCGCACCAGAACACGTAGGCGATGCCGCCCGAACCCCATAGCCAGCTTCCACCATCTTCGGTTGGTAGATCAGAATCCAACTGCATGAGAAACATCATGGTTGACTTGCAGTCGGGACATATTGGGTACTCCGCCGATTGAATCCATGTGGGATGACCACCCACGCGATTCAGATTTTCTCGGCTGTTGGAGGCACCCCAATCCTGCCAATTCCAGCGCGACCCCTGATCGACAAGTTGTACTTGGGTAGCCTTCAGATTCACCGCAGGGAATTGCGGTGGTGGACCGGAGATAGAAAGACAACCCGGAAGACCACCCTTTTCATGTCGATAGAACATAGGCGATGTCTCCCACCCCATGCACGAAAGACAGGTTTCAATCGACAGGGCTTCTATTCCGGTTACACCGGATGGATTCATTTGCGAAGAAAACCGAACGAGCCGATGTGTTGGGTGACCGCACCGACCGCATATGGCAGCGCCCGCACCTCCAAATGAGATTTGTCCACCAACTTCACTACTGGCGAGCCAAGTCGGATGATTTTCACGTCTGATCCAAAATGGCCGAGCGTCCGTGAAGTAGCCGTCTGGGAAGCACAAATGAAAAACCCGGTCTGAATACAGCTTTCGTAGTAAGTCACCGTGGTCTTGCTCGAACCCCACATCGTGCAGGTAGGCCTGTACATCTAATGACTCTTTGAGGCCAAATTCTCGTAATTGTAGATTCAGGTCTACTAGGCTTACGAGTTTCACGGCATGCCTGATGGTATCTTGCTTCCGTGTTTCAAGCAGACACATCCAAGCTTTTCGGCGTTGTTTAGCAGAAACCGTCGAGGTTCGTAGGATCGAGAAAAGGTCATTTGCGGCATCCTCACCTGCATCCCGCCAAAGTCGGGTTTCGTCCGGCAATAGGTCGAACAGGATTTTTAAATGCGGATGCAACGCATGAACGCACTGCAACGCGGCATAGTGAATGACAGACTCAGCGGCTTCGTTTTTCCGATTGCGAGAACACTCATCAATCGCACATTTAATGAGTGCCGGCCATGCATCCAGTGAGACAAAGTTCAAGATTGCGTGAAGAAAAGTTCCGCCCTTTGGAAGCTCCTTGATGATCAGCAGTGTGAGGTCGGCAGCGTCAACTGAAGACCGATGGGCGATTCCTAGAATTTTCTCAATGGAGTCGCCATTCCATCCGGACATCTTGAATTCATCGACAATATCGCGGAGTTTACTCATCGGTACACCATCCTACGTTGATATTACTCCACGATGCCCGCGATGGGGTACTTCCAGGTGTCAGTGCGGAAGGGAGAGGCGGGTATATCGGCGGCGTTGAAGAGGTTGCAGCCGTCGGGGAAGTTGTCCCAGGCGTAGCGGACGGCGACGGGGGCTTTGACGTCGGGGCTGGTGACGACCACGGAGTCGCCGTCGATGGTGGCGGTGGCGGGGACGAATTTCTGGTCGTCGCCGGCGATGGTGAACCACGTGAGCGCCCCGCCTTTGGCGACGAGGGCGGGCTTGTCGGCGGGGGCGACGCCCAGGTGGGTGAATTTGACGCGGATGGCGGCGCCTTCGACCTTCATGGAGTCAAAGACGGGGCCGGAGTATTCGATTTTCTCGCCGTAGACGGTGGCGCGGGCGATGCGGTTGAGGCGGTCGCCGAGGGGGGCTTTGTTGCGCGGGTGGACATTGCGGGCCTCGCCGGTGTCGATGATGCAGGCCAATTGGGCGTTGGGGACCATCTTGAGGACGGCGGCCTGCTGTTCGCGGATGCGCGGGTTGTTGCTGATGTTCTGCTGGCCGGGAATCTCGGTGATGAAGAAGGGGAAATCGCCCTCACCCCAGCGCTGGCGCCAGTCGGTGATCAGCGAGGCCATGATGTGGCCGTAATTGGACAGGCCGGCGTCGCCGTAGCAGATCGACTCGCCCTGATACCAGATTGCGCCCTTGATGGCATAGGGAAGGATCGGGTTGATCATGGCGTTGAAGAGCACGGTGGGCTCGTGCTGGTCGCGGACGGGGTCGCCCGGGCGGCCGGTGGCGGCGGGGCGGGCCTTGTTGATGGGGGTGGGGCGGATGGGGGCCTGGGAGTAGGTGGCGGTGGGAGTGGATTTGTAGAAGGCCACGGAGGCGTCAAAGGCGTCGAGCATGGGCTTGTTGAGGGGGTCGGCGGCGAGGGCTTCGCGGGAAATCCAGGCCTCGGCGGTGCTGGCGCCGAAGGCGGTGGTGATGATGCCGACGGGCACTTTGAGCGAACGTTGCAGATTGGAGCCGAAGAGGAAGCCGACGGCCGACCAGGAGGGGACGGTGGTGGGCGAGCTGACGATCCAGGAGCCTTTCATGGTGGTCTGCGGTACGGCATTAGTGCTGCTGGGCAGCGTGAACATGCGGAATTGCGGGAGGTCGGCGCCGGCGATGGCCTCGGTGGCGTTGGTCAGGCCGAGATACGGGCCGCTGGCGGCGACGGGCATCTGCATGTTGGACTGGCCGGAGCCGACCCAGACTTCGCCGATGAGGACGTCCTTGATGGTGATGGTGTTCTTGCCGGCGATGGTCATTTCGCCGGGCGCGGGGGCGGTTTTCTGGACGGGCAGGCGGACCATCCACTTGCCGTCGGCGCCGGCGGTGGCGGATTCCCTGGCGGCCCCCAGCGTGACGGTGACCTGCTCGCCGGCGGCGGCAGTGCCCCAGACGGGGACCGCCATGCCCTGCTGGAGGACCATGTGATCGGAGAAGAGGGGGTTGGGGGTGACGTCGGCCCGGGCGGCCAGGGGCAGGGCCAGAAGGATGGAACCCAGGGCCAGGAGATGACGGGAACGCATAGTTTTACTCCAATATGAGGGTCTATGGACGAGGGCCTGGTTCGCGACACGCAAGCCCCCATGATGCCCAGCATACACATCGGGGAGTGATACCGGGCATATTCTCAAACGGATCCGTAATTCACTTACAAACGAACGCAAAAACCCATGCAATATTGCGACAGGCTGGTATTCCACGGGATCACTATTTCAACAGCGCGGCATACCCCGCCTGCTCGAAGTGGCGGTCAGCGGTAAGCGCTTCCGCAAGGCCGCGCTGCGACATCAGGATAAAAGAGGTGCAATCTGTCAGCGACCAGTCTTTGTCCGTCCGCCGTCGATACAACTCGTTTGCAGCATCGAGCCACGCCTGGTTGGCCGGAACGATCTCATAGCGGGGATCGGACTTCAGGGCGTCCAGCAGTTGGCTGTAGAGATGCCGATTGCAGGCATCGCAAAGGTGATCCGCCAATTCAATCAGAACCCATGCCGTGGTGACGACGGGGCGGTCCACACGATTGGCATTGCGGGCCTTTTCATGGGCAGCATCCTGTGCGTTAACCAGCGCCAGGAAGAAAAACGTGTCGGCGAAAACTGGCGTCACTGGCGCTCCCGCCGGTAGTGGTCATGCCGCTGGGCCAAATCGGCAGGCAGCCCCTGGGCTTTCCCCGCCAGTTGATCCAGGGCCTGTCCTACGGGCATATCCGCAGGCTCTTCCACGACGCGCACCACGGCGCCTTCCCGCGGGTGTTCCGGGCCATCGAGAACGACAACGCCTTGTTGTACGCGGCCTTTGTAAGTCATGACTCAACTCCATCATCCAATCTTGAGCCTCGATTATATCACACCTTCACCGTTTTCCACCGGCCCCGGCGGAAGACCACTTCCATCACGACGCCGCGGTAGAGCAAATCGAGGAATATGCAGATCCAGACGGCGATCAGGCCCCATTCATTATGGTGGATCAAATTCAGGTAGAACATGATGCCCAGCACCAGGAGCACGCGTCCGCCCATGCCGGTGATGGTGGCCCACAAGGGCGAGATGGTGTCGCCCGCGCCCCGGAGGGCCGACGACTTGACAATCGCCAGGGCAAAGGCGGGCTGGGCCAGACCCGCGATGATCAGGGGCAGCCAGCCGAGATCCATGACCTCCCGGCTGTCGACCAAAAACCGCAGCAGGAGTTGCGGCAGCAGCACCATGGGAATGGCCGTGATGGACATGGTAAAAAACGCCAGCCGGCCGCAGAGCACGCCGGCGCGCTGGGCCTCGGCGGGCTTGCCCGCGCCGAGGTATTGGCCCACGAGGGCCGAGGCGGCGATGCCAAAGCCAAAGCCGGGGAGAAACGCGAGGCTTTCGATCCGCAGGGTGGAGTTGTGCGCCGCCATGGTCATGCCCGAGCCGGCGTGGCCGATGGCCTTGTCCACCGCGCCCATCACGAGCATCACCACCGTCAGTTGTCCGCCCCAGAGCATCAGGCCCTCGAGCCAGCTCGGCACGCCGATGCGCGCCACCCGCAGAAACAGGTGCGGGACGATGCGCAGGTGGCTGAGGCGGAGTTTCAGGCCCGCGTCGCCGTAGAAGAGGAAGGCGAGGGTCACGGTTCCGGCGGCGGCGAAGGCCAGCAGCGTGCCGGTGGCGTTGCCCTGGACGCCCAGGCGGGGGAGGCCGAACCAGCCGAACGTGAGCGCGGGGGAGGCGATGCCGTTGATGAGGGTGGTGGCGATGGCGACGAGGAGGGGGCGGACGGTGTCGCCGGCACCGCGGAGGCAGGCCATGCCGATCGTGCCGGCGGTTTGGAAGCAGATGGTCCAGCACATGATGCGGACATATTGGACGGCGTATAGGGCGGCATCGCCGTGGAGCGAAAACGCCCACGCCAGGGGCCAGGCGCAGGCGTAAAAGAGGACGGCGATGGCGATGCCGACGAGGAAGGCGGAGGTGATGGCGGTGCCGGCGACGCGGTTGGCGAGGCGCGGGCGTTTGCCGCCGATGGAGCGGGCGACGATGGCGGTGGCCCCGACGCCGAGGGTGGAGGTCATGAGGCCGGCGAACCATTGGAGGTAGGTCATCGCGCCGACGGCGGCGGCGGAGGCGGCGCGGGCGTCGTCGGGGCTGCCGGAATGGCCGGGCGTGACGGTATGGCCGGCGACGATGGTGTCGGTGAAGCCGATGGCGGCCTGGAGCAGTTGATCCAGCAGCGTGGGGAGGGCCAGGGCGAGGATGAGCTTGACGGAGACCGGCTGATCGGCCCAGGACTTGCGGGGCTTGGCGGATGAGGTGGCATACGCCAGCGTACCAGACGGACCTTCAGACGACGGTTCGAGGCCGCCGGCGTCGGGAATAGGCTCTGGGAGTGGCGGGGGTGAAGATGCGGAGGGAGGCACGGGGTTCCTTTGTGGATGCGAATTCTGTATCGGGGATTTTAGGCGGGATGGGAGCAAATGTAACGCGGGGTAGCAGGCACACGCCGTGTGCCGTGGGCTTGGTCGTCTTGTATGGTTCGGGGCGACGGCACGCAGCGACGGCACGCGGAGCGATGGCACGTGGCGACGGCACACGGAGTGTGCCTGCTACATAGCGGAATGCCAAAACCACACGCCTGATATATGATGTTCGTATGATTCTGCTGCCCTTTGATTCGCGGAAACCCCCGGCTCAGCGCGCCGTAAGCGGCGCGCCGCCCTTGACGGCCCAAGCCGCCGGCAGCGTGCAGCAACCGCTGACGATCACGCAGACCAACACGTTGCTGGCGCACGCGCTGAGCGCGGCCTTGCCGGCGGTTTTTTTTGTGCAGGGGGAAATTTCCAACTTCCGGACGTATGACCGGGGGCATGCGTTTTTTACGCTCAAGGACGCGGGTGCGGAGTTGCCGTGCATTTTGTGGAAGGACGCGTTGCAGCGGCTGAAGTTCATGCCGCGGGACGGGCAGGCGGTGATTGCCCGGGGGGGCGTGAAGATGTACGAGCCGCAGGGGCGGATTCAACTGTATGTTGAGACGCTCTGGCCGCAGGGGGCGGGGGCGCTGGAACTGGCGTACCGGCAGCTTTGCGAGAAGCTCCGGAAGGAAGGGCTGTTCGAGGCGGCACGCAAGCGGCCGATTCCGCGTTTGCCGCGGCACATCGCGGTGATCACGAGCCGGACGGGGGATGTTTTGCACGATGTGCTGACCACGGCGTGGCGGCGGTTCCCCGGGCTGCATGTGGCGCTGTATCCGGTGCGCGTGCAGGGGGAGCAGGCGGTGGGCGACATGATTCGCGCCATTGAACTGCTCAATAGGCACAATGAGTTGCTGACGGCCGGGGTGGAATCGAAAATCGAAAATCAAAAATCGACAATCGACTTGATCCTTCTCGTTCGCGGCGGCGGGTCGCTGGAAGACCTGTGGGCTTTCAACGACGAAGCGCTCGCCCGCGCGATTGCCGGCTCGGGCATTCCCATTGCCACGGGGATCGGCCATGAACCTGACACCACGATTGCCGACCTGGTGGGCGATCTCCGGGGGCCGACGCCCACGGGCGTCACGGAGCTGACGATCCCCGACGCCCGCGCGCTGTCGGCGGAATTGCAGACCCGGGCCGTGATGCTTACGCGGGATATCCGCCGCATGCTCACACTGGGGCAGACCACGCTGGACCGCACGGGCCTGCGCCTGGGCGCGGGGATGCAAGAGGCGCTGCGCGACCGGCGGCAGCAGGTGGAGCAACTGACGCGGAAGGTGGCGGCGATCGAACCGCGCCATGCCATCGCCCAGGGCTGGCGGCGGGTGGAGGAGGCGCAGCGGCGGCTGGCGCAGGGCGTCCGGGACCGGATGCGGCAGAAGTTGGATATATTGACGCGGATGGCACATCGGTTGGAGCGGGCCTCGCCGCAGACGCGCCTGCCGCGGCATCGCGACCATGTTGCGCACATGCACGCGCGCCTGGCGGCAACCGTGCAGACGTGCCTGGCCGCCGCCCGCCACACGCTGGACACCGCCGCCACGCAACTGCGCGCCGTCTCGCCGCAGGCCGTGCTGGAGCGGGGATTTTCGATCACCCGCAAGAAGGACGGCGGCATCGTGCGCAGCCCCGCCCAGGTGCAGCGCGGGGATGTCATCACGACCAGGCTGGCGCAGGGCGAGATCACCTCGACCGTCGGCAAACCGAAACAGGAAACGCTTTTTTGAAACCGTCTAAGATTGGAATGAATCATGGCCAAAGAAAATCCTTCCATCGCCGTCAGTTTTGAACAATCCGTCGCGCAGCTTGAGCAGATCGTCGCCGCCATCGAGTCGGGGCAGATCGGCCTGGAGGAGTCGCTGGCCAAGTACGAACAGGGCATGGCGCTGGTGAAGCGGTGCCGGGGCATTCTGGACTGTGCCGAGAAGCGGATCGAACAGTTGACGGAGACGAAGGAGGGGTTGAAGGGGGAGGCGCTGGAGGCGAAGGATGTTTTAGGCAACGATTAACCAGTTGGCCATGATCATTGGGCATTGATCTTTTCGTCGAGGTCAATACAATACGGGCCGACAACAATAGGAGAATGTCATGCAACGACATCTGAACAGAATTGCTGGCCTTTTTGTGGCCGTTGGATTTGGCTGTGCCTGCATTGCGTTCAGCCAAGGTTTAGGCGGACCGTCGCAGAAGCCCCCGGGGCCGCCGGACGCATTCGAGCAGTTCATGCCCAGCGACCTTGAATCGCGGCGAATGCTTTTTGACGGAATGGCCCAGGAACGAAAGCTTAATATTGCACGTGCCAGCCAACTCGTCCGAACGTTGTCGAAAGAGGATTTGGCGACCATTGCCAGACTGGTTTCGACGTTGCGCTATTTGGGCGAAATCCGCGCCGACGAAGCTGTTCCGCTGATGATGGATTACATCGATGCGCGGCAACCCTTCGCCGGCAGCACGCAGGCGCCCATGGATGCTACGGTCATTAAGGCGCTCGCAAAAATTGGCAAGACTGCAAGTACGACAGCGATCGCATATTTGGCCAAGGACCAATCTTCAACCCGCGTTCCGAAGTATCTGCGTGTTGTCTACCTGGTTGAAGGTTCCGACGTGGGCAAATTCATGCTCCAGCAGGCCGCCGACAAGGAAAAGGATCCCGAAAAAAAGGACCGTCTGACCAAGGCGCTTGAACTCTTTGCCAACGCCGACAAAGTCGTCCCGTGAGACCCCCGGCGCTTCGCAACTCTCCGCTCACAGCGTGAGCATCTTCCGATACGCCTCCAGCCGCCGCTGGATATCCGCCGGGGTGGCGGCGCACAGGCCGTTGATGGAAAAGGCTTCGATGGTGAAGGAGGCCATCACCGTGCCGGCGGCGATGGCGTTTTTCAGCGTCGCCACGTCATAGGCGTCCTGCGACGCGAGATACCCCAGCAAGCCGCCGGCATAGGAATCGCCGGCGCCCGTCGGGTCCGTCAGCTTGGCCGTCGGATACGCCGGCAGGGCGAAGAGTTCATCGCCGATGGCGGCCAGGCAGCCGTGTTCGCCTTTCTTCAGCAGCACAATCCGCGGCCCGGCGGGTTTGACGAACGTCTGCAACTCGCGGATCGCTGCGACCATGTTCATTTTATTGGTCAGGAGGCGGGCTTCGAGGTCGTTGAGCACGATCCCGTCAAAGTGCTTGTAGGCCGCCAGCGATTCGACGTGGTATTGCTTGATCCACAAATCCCGCGTGTCGGCAATCGAGAGCCGGGGCGCGCGCACCTGCCCCAAAAGATCGAGTTGCAAATTCGGATGCGTCGCCGCCAGGAAGACAACCTTGGAATCCTGGAATTGCGCCGGCACGCGCGGCGGGGCTTCGACGAGCACGTTCAAGTCGACCAACAGCGTGGTGGCCTCGTTCATCGACGGGTCGTAGGTGCCGGTCCAGCGGAAGGTCTTGGAGCCTTTCCGCCGCTCCAGGCCCGCGATGTCGATGTTGGGGTTGGCGAAGGCGCGTTCGAATTCCGGCGGGAAATCCTCGCCGACGACGGCCACGAGGCGGACCTTGCTGAAGGCCGCCGCGGCCCAGGAGAAGTAGACGGCCGACCCCCCGATGACATGGTCGGCATGCCCCGCGGGGGTGGTGACGTAATCAATGCCAATGGAACCGGTAACCAGCAGGGACATGTCGCCTCCGAGAAAAACCGCCGCCGACTAATTTCTGACCCCCCTAAAGTAGCGGCTTTATGCAAGGCCGTCCATCATGCGCCGGCCTACACCCGGCCCCGCCGGGGGGCGGCGCTTCGCGGCCGGACCGGATCAGTCTTTCTCGCCGAGATACAAATCCCGCCCGCGCACCAGCGCGGCCATCTTGCCGTCCGCCACGGACCGGCGGAGCATCCACATTCCGCAGTCGGGGGTGACATATTTCAGCCGCCCCGGCCCCAGCGCCTTTTCGGCGGCCTCGAGGGACCGGGCGATCTCCTCGGGCGTTTCGATCACGGTCGATTTCACATCGACCACCCCCAGCCCGATGCCGATGGCCGGCTTGATGTCCTTGATGGCGGCCAGTTCCTCGGGCCCGCGATGGGCCAGTTCCAGCAGCACATGATCGACCTGCAGCAGATTGATGAAATCGATCAGCGCGGCGTAGCGCCCCTGCTTCTGGATGACCTGCCCCCCGTAATTGCCAAAGCACAGGTGCAGCGCCGACTTGTGCCGGACCATCGCCGTCATGCGGTTGAGCGCCTCGGCCACCCAGGGTCCGTCGCCCGGATTCCCGGTCAACACCTCCTCATTGATTTGAATGACCTCGGCATCGAGGTCGCGAATCTGGCCGGCGAGCACGTCGGCCAGGGCGCTGACCAGGTCCGCGCGCGAATGATAGTGGCGGTCCACCAGGATGTGGGCCAGCATGTAGGGGCTGGTGAGCGTAAACTTGAGGGGGCGCTTGGTGAGTTGGCGGGCGCGCTGGAAGTCGCGTTCGAGGTTCAGGGTGCCATCCCCGATCTGCCCCTCGACCACGCCGGCGGACCGGCTGCGGAACCGCAGGGCGGCGATTTCCTCGAACTGCTTTTCCTCCGCCCGGGTCAGGCCCGTGCGGATATTCAAGAGCTGGCGGATGAAGTAGTCGATTTTGCCGTCGGTCTCGGGATGCTGGGGATCGAAGCGATTGAACTCGCCGTCCACCATCAGGTCGAGCCCGGCCAGTTCCTGGGCCTTCAGGAAACCCCCCACGGCATCACGCAGCATCTGCTCCCCGCCCCGGGGGGAAAACCACTCCGGCACCGGATGCGCCCCCACCAGCGTCGTCAATATCTTGTGTACCATGACCAACACTCCTTGGAAATTGGTTAAGTGGTTATATGGCTAAGTGGTTGTCGCCCGGCCGGTGCCGCTTTCCTATTTAACCACTTAACGACTTGACCACATGCCCAGGTCACCACCTTACCCTCTGCGCAGCGCCTTTTCCATGTTCCGCGCATCCTCGCGTTCCTTGATGGTCTGGCGCTTGTCGAACATTTTCTTGCCCTTGGCGATTCCCAGGAGGACCTTGGCGTAACCGCGCCGGAAGTACATTTCCAGCGGGATCAGCGTCGCCCCGCCGCCCTTGCCGCCCCCGCCGCCGGAGCCGCCGCCCTTGCCGCCGCCGGATTCCTTCTGGAGGCGCTGCACGAGCCGGCGGATTTCGCGCCGGTGCAGGAGGAGCCGCCGGGTGCGGGTCGGGTCATGATTGAGTTGGTTGGCCTCGACATATTCCTCGATGTGGCAGCCCATGAGCCACACCTGGCCGTTGCGGATGCGCGCGAAACTCTGGCCCATCTGCACCCGCCCCTGCCGCACGGATTTGACCTCGCTGCCCGCCAGTTCGATGCCGCACTCGATTTTCTCCAGAATGAAATAGTCAAAGGTGGCCCGGCGGTTGGAGATGCGCGGGGACAGTTTGCCGCTGTCCAGGCCGTCGCCCGTGCGCTGGGGCGGCTTGGGCGGCTTGGGAGGAGGCGCGGGATGGCGGGGCGATTTGCTCATGCTGGAGAGTATACGCGCCCGACCCGCGAGTTGACACGTCCCCCGGAAAGCGTCAGGACGGGTCCGGATGGACAGTGCGCGGGCGGGGTAGACATAAAAAAACCCATCCGGGCCTTGCGGCATGTCGGATGGGTTGAAAATCCGGTTAGGCGTCGATTATTGGCCCATGGTGCCGGTCAGGTACGACGGACCTCTGCTGCTGCCGCCGGTATTGCCCGGCAGGCCCGTCGGCCGGTCATAGCCGGGTCCGAAGAGATCCTGCTCGATCTCCTTGTGGATGATGATGTTCGGGCGCACCAGCACCAGCAGGGTGCGTTCGCTCTTGACGTAGGAACGGTTGGTGAACAGGCGGTTGAGGCCGGGAATCTTCGACAGGATCGGGACGCCAATCTCGATTTCCTCTTCCCCGATGATTTTCTGGCCGCCGATCAGCAGCGTGCCGCCGTCGGGGATGGAGACCTTGGTGTTGACGGTGGTGTCGGAGGTTTTGGGCAGTTGAATGAACTGGTAGGCGTTGCTGATGCTGCTGTTGCCGCCGCTGCTGTTGATGCCCGGGGTGGTGCTGTAGAACGTGTCTACGCCGACCAGATCCGACAGGGTCGGGGAGAGCGTCATGACGACATAGCGGCGATCGGGGGAGGCGGTGGCCCGGACCTGAAGTTGGACCCCGGTGGAAAGCTGCTGGGGTTGCGGGGTGTAGGTGGTTAATGGCGGGCCGCCGCCGGGGTTGGGGGTTGAGGTCGAGGTGTAACTGGTGACGAGGTTTTGCGTCTGGGTCACGCTGATGGTGCCCTGCGTGTCGTTGAACATGGTGACGCGCGGCGCGGTGACGGTGATCGAGCGTTTGTCGGCCTGGGTGGCCTTGAGCAGCAGGTTCAGGGTCCAGTTGTCGATGATGGTGGCGCTGAGGTCCAGCGACGGCGATGTGGCCAGGGAGCCCACGCCGATCGAACTGGGTGTGGCCCCGTTGAACGTGTTCATGTTGCTGATGGTCATGCCGCCGACGTTGGTGCCGATCATCCCGGCGGGCAGCGAGAGGTTCCAGCCGATGCGGAAATCATCCAGGAAACTGTTGGTCACCAGCAGCATGCGTGCTTCGACGGAAATCTGAATGTCCGTGGTTTCACGAAGTTCCTGGAGCAAGCCATAGATTTTGCGCTGCGTATCCAGGGTCTGGTTGACGATGAGCTGGCCGTTGAGGTCGCGGATGGTGCCGATGGCCCCGGGGGCCGCGTCGGTGGCATCTTTCCAGGACCTGGGGTCGATGGTGGTTTTGATGGTATCGATAAGGGTTTGGACCGCCTGCTGGCGTTGCTGATCCTGATTCTGGTTGTTGCCGCCGCCGTAGCCGCCCTGGCCCCCGCCGTAGCCGCCCATGCCCCCGCCGTAGCCGCCCTGGCCCCCGCCGTAGCCGCCCTGGCCCCCGCCGTAGCCCCCCATGCCCCCGCCATAGCCGCCCATGCCCCCCCCCATGCCCCCCATGCCCCCGCCC
>CAIPTQ010000300.1 GCA_903868035.1 uncultured Phycisphaerales bacterium | reverse complement strand
GTGCCTCTAAAATCTCATCCCGCCCCGCCTGCAACATAATCGCATTTTTGAACGCCGGATTATGCAGCGCAAACCCCAGCCGCGACAGCAGATGCAGATGCGCCCGCACCGTCGGACTGATCAAAGTAAACAGCGTCGTCACCGGCCGCCCGTCCAATGCTCCAAAATCAATCGGTTTCTCAAGAAAACACAGCGTCACCATCGGCCGCGACAAATGTAAAACAATCGGATTTCGCACGTGCGGAATTGCAATTCCGTCTCCAACTCCTGTGCTGCCAAGGGCTTCCCGCGCGAGCAGCACCTGATATAAAAATTCCCGATCCACCTCCTCCGGCAGTTTCATCGTGTCCACCACCGCATGCAAAACCGACCCCTTGTCCGTCCCCCCAATTCGGTAATGAATCCCCCCATCCCGCAGCGCGTCCATTAATGACAACATCACCGAATCCCCACCCTCCGGCTCGGCAAAAATCTCCGGCGAAACCGTGATTTTCCGCGACGTCGCCCACTCCAGCAGCTCCGCCCGGTTGAACCGGTACTGGTCGCTGATCTGATAGGCGGGGATTGTCCCCTGCTTGATCCAGCGATAAATCGTTTTCTCAGAAACACTTAGAAGATGCGCCGCATCCCGTACCGTGAGCTTCATGAACACTCCTTGCCAAGGCTCACGGGATTATGACAAGTCTGTCCCAAATAGTCCAGCATCAGACATTGCTGTCTATTCGCAGACATAAAAGTCAAAACAAGGGAAGTCTCACCGTTCAAACATCTTCATTTGATGCCGTTCCAGGCCAAATTTCGTGCTCTGCATATCCACCGGAATCGGATAATGCCCCGACCAGCACGCCGTGCAATAGTTGTCTTTCGGCTTCGTCATGCACTTAAGCATCCCCTCCAGCGAGAGATACGACAGTGAATCAACCTCAATAAAATCGCGGATTTGCTCCACCGTCCGGCCATTGGCTATCAATTCGGTAGGTGTTGGAAAATCAATCCCAAAGAAACACGGATGCCTTATCGGCGGACACGAAACCCGCATATGAATTTCCTTCACCCCCGCCCGCCGCAACGCCAGCATCTTCCCCCGCGTGGTAGTCCCCCGGACAATGGAGTCCTCAACGACTATAACTCGTTTGCCGGCAACGATTTCCGGAATGACAATCAGTTTCATCTGCACCGCCAGATCGCGCAAATCCTGGCTCGGCTGAATGAAACTGCGCCCCACATACCGATTAGGCACAATCCCTTCCTCAAACGGAATTCCCGACTGCTTCGCATATCCCAAAGCCGCCGACCGCCCCGAATCCGGTATCGGAATCACAATATCCGCATCCACCGGCGCCTCAATAGCCAACTGCCGCCCCATGCGCTGCCGCACTTCCATCACCACATCCCCGAAAAGATTGCTCGAAGGACTGGCAAAATACACATGTTCAAAGGCGCAATGGCTCGATTTTTCGCGGGTTTCCGTGAAATAACGGCTGGTAAGCTTAGTCCCCGTGCGGTCAATGGTGACAATTTCCCCCGGCATCACCTCGCGCAAATATGTGGCCGAAATGCTGGTCAAAGCGCAGGTTTCCGAGGCAATACAGTAGAACCCATCGCGGGTTTGCCCAATCACCAGCGGCCTGAACCCCCACGGATCCCGGCACGCCTCAATGCGATCCGCAAAAAGGAAAACAAAGGAAAAAGCCCCCTGTAAATGCCGCAACACGTGGGCCAGCGGATCAGGTTTTTCCTGGTGGGTCGGCTTGGCCAGCATGTGCAGAACAACTTCGGTGTCGGAAGTGGAGTAAAAAATATGGCCAAATTGCTGATATTCCTGCTTAATCCGCGCGGCATTCACCAGATTGCCGTTATGGGCCACGGCAACCTGGCCGCCGATGTATTCTTCCAAGATGGGCTGGGCATTGCACTTACGATTGGAACCGGCGGTGGAGTAACGCACGTGGCCGATGGCAAGGGAACCCTTGAGCTCCCGGAGGACATCCTTGCGAAAAACATCCGACACAAGGCCCAATCCGGAATGGGCATTGATGACAATACCATCGGATGCGGCAATGCCGGCGGATTCCTGGCCGCGATGCTGCAGGGCGTAAATGCCATAGTAACAGCGTTCGACCGCGTCAGCAGGCCCGGCAATGCCAAAAATGCCGCACTTTTCCTTTTTATCGCCGGAGAATTCTGACAGTGTGGCCAAGGGGAGATTGGGGCTGTGGATTTGGGGTAGGGAGAGGGATTTGAGAGAGGAAAGACCGCATCCCTGAGCGTTCCTTGGCGTCATGCCACAACTCCATTCAAGATCAGTCTGGTGTGCTACCCGTCGCTTTGGTGAAACCGCCGACAGGGGTAGTGTAGATGAAAAGGGGGGGATTTTCCAGAAGGCAGGGGGAGCAGAGCACTCTTGCTTTGCGCCCCGCCCGGAGTGCATACTGGCGCTTATGAATAACACGGAAAACATCCACGGCCATGAAGTCCTGCGGCTCGTCCATGAAGCCGCGATCCCGCCCACGCGGGCCGAGATCGAGACCGAACTCACCCGCCGCTACGGCGCGGAGGCCCGCTTTTGCACCTGCTCGGCCGCCGACATGACGCGCGACGAACTCCTGGGTTTCCTCCTCTCCCGCGGCAAACTGGTCGAACACCAAGGCCGCCTGGCGACCGACCCCAGCCGCATCTGCAACCACCCGGAAGACGCCGAATAACGCCCAACGGCACCGCACTTTGCGCAGGTTGGGAAATGAATGCCGGAAACAAGCTGACACTTACACTGTGATGATGGGCCTGGGCGCGCTCACGATGGCCGTGCTATAAATCCGATCCAGCAGCACCATGATCGGGGGCACCGGCGTGGGCGGGAGCTTGGAGTTGGTGATCGGCGTCGGCGGAGGACACTGCTGGAACACCGACACCATGATGCGGAACGTGCCGACGGTGTTGTACGTGTGGGTGCCCACGACGCCGTAGGAGCCATCCGCGTTGAGCTTGACGGCGCCCACGGAGGTGGTGCCGTCGCCCCAGGCAATGGAGGCCGTCAGGATGAACTTCACCGGACTGGCGCCGGTGGTGGTGCCACCGGGCAAGGGGGAGGCGAACGGCAGGCTGAAGGTGCCGACGACGCCGGTGAAGGGCACTTTGACCGTGGGCGTGATCGTGACGCCGCCGGCTGAATTCCGGGTCACCACGGCCTGGGAATTAATGGTGTACAGGACCGAAGGGATGGTGGTGCCCGGCGGCGGATTGAGCACGACGCTGATCGAGATGGCGTACGTGCCGGCCTTGGCGTAGGTGTGGGCGCCGGCGACATGGAGCAGGCCGGCGCTGTCGAAAGACAACACACCCGGCGTCGCGGCGGCGGAATCGCCCCAGAAGATCGTGGCTTTCAAACGCGGGAGGGTGGAGGCCGCCAGGCCTTTAAGTTCGCCGACATCCCCCGCGAACGGCACGCCGGCGACCGGATGAATGGTAAGCCCGATGCTGGTGACATTGATGATCACCGGCGGGGTGATGGTGATCGGCGGCAACGGGGAGGGCAGCAGAATGGCCGGCGGGGCGGCGGCGCCGGCCGGAAGGGGCACGATCGGGGCGGCCACCGACAGCAGGGTGCGGCTTTCGAGAGCTTCCAGCAGATGGCGGGGGGACAGCCGAACAACACAACGAGATGTTTTCATGGGCAATCTCCTTGTCGCAGGACTTCGACGTGACGAGCGGCGCAAATCGATGTACATATTATGCAAGAATACCTTGCGGGAGTCCAGTCCTGACAGGATAGAGCACCTACTGACACCTGTCGACACGGCGACAGGCTAAAGCCTGTACTACAAACGGACGCGTGAACTGCGCGCGGCGGTGTGGAACGCGTAGAATCCCGCGTATGTTTCAGGAACTTGGACAACTCATTGCGCGGGCGATGCTGCGGGAGCAGGCCGGGCTGCGGCGGCGGTGGGAGGCGTTGCGCGGGAAGGGCGGGCCGCAACGCGTCGCGGCGGAGGCGCTGCTCAGGCGGGCGGTGATGGGGTCGGTGGCATGGCGGGAGCGGCGGGAGCGGGCGCGGCCGCGCGTGCGGTATCCGGAGGAGTTGCCGGTGGCGGCCAAGCGGGAGGAGATCATCGCGACACTGCGGGATCATCAGGTGGTGGTGGTGTGCGGGGAGACCGGGAGCGGCAAGACCACGCAACTGCCGAAGATTTGCCTGGAGATGGGGCGGGGGGTGGCGGGGATGATCGGGCATACGCAGCCGCGGCGGATCGCGGCGCGGGCGGTGGCGGCGCGGCTGGCCGCGGAATTGGGGACGACGGTGGGGCGGCAGGTGGCGTTTAAGATTCGGTTTTCGGACAACGTGTCGGAGCAGACGTACATCAAGCTGATGACCGACGGCATCCTGCTGGCCGAAACGCAGGGGGACCGGGATTTGCGGCAGTATGACACGCTGATCATTGATGAGGCGCATGAGCGGTCGCTGAACATCGATTTCCTGCTGGGGTATCTCAAGCAGTTGCTGCCGCGGCGGCCGGATTTGAAGGTGATCATCACCTCGGCGACTATTGATCCGGAGAGCTTCGCCCGGCATTACGGGGGGTGTCCGGTGATCATGGTGAGCGGGCGGACGTATCCGGTGGAGGTGCGGTACAGGAGTAATGAGCAACGAGTGATGAGTGATGAGGAGGGAGGCACTGACGCGCAGGACTCATCACTCACCACTCATCGCTCATTACTCAACACTCCAGACTTGGATGAGGAGGAGCCGGACCTGTTGCGGGCGATTGTGGAGGGGGTGAAGGAGGTTTCGGCGGGGGGGCCTGGGGATGTGCTGGTGTTTTTGTCGGGGGAGCGGGAGATACGCGAGACGGCGGCGGCGCTGGAGGAGGAACTGGGAAATAGGGTAGAACTGCTGCCGCTGTATGCGCGGCTCAGCAGTGAGGAGCAGCAGCGGGTGTTTAGTGCATCGCGGAAGCGGCGGATCGTGTTGGCGACGAACGTGGCGGAGACTTCGCTCACGGTGCCGGGGATACGGTATGTGGTGGACCCGGGGCTGGCGAGGATATCACGGTACTCGCCGCGGTCGAAGGTGCAGCGGCTGCCGATCGAGCCGGTGTCGCAGGCCAGCGCCAATCAGCGGATGGGGCGGTGCGGGCGCGTGGCGGCGGGGGTGTGCGTGCGGCTGTATTCGGAGGAGAATTTTGTGGCGCGGCCGCTGTTCACCGAGCCGGAGGTTCTGCGGACGAATCTGGCGGCGGTTATTTTGCAGATGAAGGCGCTCAAGCTGGGGGCGATTGAGGATTTTCCGTTTTTGGAGCGGCCCAACGCACGGCTGATTGCCGACGGGTATCAGACGCTGCTGGAACTGGGGGCGGTGACCAAGGGGCTGGAGCTGACGCCGCTGGGGGCGAAGCTGGCGCGGCTGCCGATTGACCCACGGATCGCGCGGATGATCCTGGCGGGGCAGGCCGAAGGGGTGGAAAAGGAAGTGCTGATCATCGCGGCGGCACTGTCGGTGCAGGACCCGCGCGAGCGGCCGCTGGACAAGCAGGAAGCCGCCGATGCCGAACACGCGGAGTTCCGCGATGAGCATTCGGATTTTCTGTCGTTCCTGAAATTGTGGGAGTGGTACAACCGGGAGGCGAAGCAGTTATCGAGCAACAAACTGCGGAGGGCGTGCCAGGGGCGGTTTTTGTCCTACACGCGGATGCGGGAGTGGCATGACATTCATGAGCAGTTGCGGGAATTGCTGGGGGAAATGCGGGACGAGGAAAGGCGGGCGGCAGGGGCCAGTGGTCAGTTGCCAGGGGGCAGAGGAAGCAGACTATGAACAAACGAACCAACAGCCAGAAGGCGGATGACGACATGAAATACCGGTACGACTTCACCAAGGGCAAACGGACTGATCATGCACGCCGCTATCAGCAAGGCCACGAGGTGCATATCGAGCGCGCGGATGGCTCCGTAACGGTACAGCATTTTTCGCTCGAAGATGGCGCGGTGCTGCTGGAGCCGGATGTTCGCGCCGTGTTTAGGGATTCCAAGACCGTAAACCGGGCACTACGATGCCTGATTCCGCTGCTTCGTCAACGACCGGCAAAGGCCGCCGGGTAGCCGCGGCACTACCCTTATTACTACCCTCATTCAAGGGTAGCACTACCCTTATTCCAAGTCGCCGGCTAACCGCGCAGTTCCTTGACGGCGTCCTCCAGATTCAGCGTCCCCTCATAAAGCGCCCGGCCCACGATGATGCCGGCGATGGGGAGTTCCTTCAGCGCGGTAATGTCGGCCAACGTCGTGACGCCGCCGGAGTGGATGACGGGGACGTTTTTGCAGGCTTTGAGGAGGCGCACGGTGGCCGGGACGTTGGGGCCCTGGAGCATGCCGTCGCGGGCGATATCGGTGTAGATGATGGCGGCCAGGGGCAGGGTGTCCACGTCGCGGGCAAGGTCCACGGCCTTGGGGCTTTCGTCGGCGGATTTGGTCCAGCCGTGGGTGCGCACCAGGCCGTCCATGGCGTCCAGGCCCAGCACGAGGCGGTGGCGGAAGCGTGCGTCCCGGGCCATGGTCTGGAACCAGGCCCGGTCGGCCAGCGCCCGCGTGCCCAGGATGATGCGGTGGGCGCCGATGGCCAGGACGTATTCCATGGCCTCTTCGGTGCGGATGCCGCCGCCGACTTCGACGCGGAGTTTGGTGGCGCGGACGATGCGCTCGACGATGGCGAGGTTGACGGGGCGGCCTTCCTTGGCGCCGTCGAGGTCCACGACATGGAGCCACGTGCAGCCGGCAGCCTCGAACCTGCGGGCGATATCCACGGGGTCCACTTCGTAGGTGGTCTGCTGGCTGTAGTCGCCGCGGCGCAGGCGGACGACCTGGCCGTTGCGCAGGTCGATGGCGGGTATCAGTTCCACACTCATGTGTTCCTCCCGTCAAATTCGGCAAAATTCTTGAGCATCACCGCGCCGACTTCCTGGCTTTTTTCCGGGTGAAACTGCGTGGCCATGAGGTTGTCCTTCCAGAGGGCGGCGACGAAAGGGCCGCCGTAATCGGCGGTGGCCGCGATGGCACCGTGATCCTGGGGGACCACATGGTAGCTGTGGACGAAGTAGACGTAGGAATCCTGCGGCAGTCCCTGGAACAGCGGGGCGACTTTGCCGCCGCGCTCGGCGAACTGCAGCGCGTTCCAGCCCATGTGGGGCACCTTGAGCTTGAGCGGCGGGGTATCCACCGTGAACCGCACGCACTCCCCGGCCACCAGGCCCAGGCCCTGGTGCGTGCCGTCCTCGTAGCCGACATCCATGAGCAACTGCATGCCCAGGCAGATGCCCAGCATGGGCTTGCCGGCCTTGGCGAAGTCGCGGATCGCCTGGCCCAGGCCGGTGCGATCCATCAGCGAGATGGCGTCGCGGAAGGCGCCCACGCCGGGGACGACCAGGCGGTCGGCACGCTGGATGTCCTCGGGCGCGGAGATGATCCGGGCGGCGTGGCCGTGGCGCTCGAAGGCCTTTTGCACGCTGCGGAGATTGGCCATGCCGTAGTCAACGATGGCGAGCACGAGGGGGGTTCCTTTCAGAATATGAAAGTTATTCCCGGAGTCGGACGGCGGGCGAGACGCCCGCGTTACAAAAAGAAGAAGGGCGCGTCACATGCAGTTCGGCCCGTTCGCCGGAGGCGTGGGGATGAACGCGCGTGACGCGCCCTGAATGTCAACAATGCATCCGCATGGCGGAAATTATACAGCGCCAAGAGTTGGCGGGAAACATCCGCGGCGGGAGGCGGTTGTTACTTGGTCGGCAGAACCGCGACTTCCACGCGCCGGTTCAGCGCCTGGTTCGTCTTGCTGGCCAGTGCCGTGGCGCCCATGGCCTTGACGGTCATGTTCGCGGTGGCAATGCCGTTTTTCGCCAGATACGTCTTGACCGAGGTGGCGCGAGCCTGGGCCAGGTCGGCGTTGCTCTTCCAGACCGACGTCTTGCTGAGCGGCGTGGTATCGGTGTAGCCTTCGATCACCAGTTTCTGGCCGGAGTATTTGCTCTTGATCGTCGCGATGATGGTGTCGAGCGTCTTGGTGGCCGCGGCATTCAGCGTGGTCTTGCCCGAATCAAAGAGCACATCGCCCGGAATGGTGACCTTGGCTGCGACGGGCTTGGGCGCCGGCACCGCGGTCGTGGTGCGCACGGGCGTCGTGGGACGCGCGGTGACGCCGGTGCCGGTGCGGGTTGGCGGGCGAGTCAGATCCAGCGGTGCGCCCAGATCGGGGATGATCGGTTCGGCCGTGGGAAGGGCCGGGGTGGACACGCGGGATTCAGCCAGCAGGCGCGCTTCGCGTTCGGACTTGATCTGGGCTTCATATTCCTTGTTTTGGGCCGTGAGGGTGTCGATGCGTGCCGTCATTTTACTGTCGGCGCAGCCCGTACCCGCGACCAGGAAGGCCGCCGCCACCACTGCCAGAATACCTGTACGAAGTTTCATGGATAGATCTCCTTATCCAAAAGGGCGGGCCTGAGTTCGGGCGTCAAAATCGCGCCCGGGTGCCGCGGCACGCCGCACTCCATTCAACGATTGAGGCTAGATTGTACAGCCTCGCCCGTACGATTCAAGCGTAAAGGCCGATAATTTCCGTCTTAATACCGCTTAAATCCATGCAAAATGAGGAATTGGGCGGAAAAATCGACAAAATCGTGCGGTTGAACCTATCAGTTATCAGCACCGGACCCGGAAAAAGCTTAAAAAATGTCAAAACCGCCAAAAACCCTGCGGATACAAGCACTTGCGGTCAGATGGCCGCGGCACGATGATTTTTCCCATGAAAAAGATTTTAGTGTTCGCGCCCCATGCGGATTTTGCCGACGAGCCGGCGTTTCGCATTCGTCTATTGAACCTGCGGGAGGCGATGCGTTGCCGGGGGTATGAGTTCGACATCCAGGTGCGGCCCAAGACGCCGTGGGGCCGGCTGGCGCTGGCCCGCACCGCGCGGCATTATGCGGGGGTGATCCTGCACCGGAGGATGCTGGACGGCTATGAGGCGCGGGCGCTGCGGCGGAATCTGCCGCGGCCGGGGCGCATTTTCATGGACCTCGACGATGCGACGATGATTCACCAGACCAAGCTGGGCGTGCTGGCGCGGCGGCGGCTGGACCGGCGGTTCGCGGCGACGGTGGGGATACTGGATGTGGCGTGCGTGGGGAATGCGTATCTGGCGAAGATATTTGCCGAGCGCGGGGTGCGGACGGCGCTCATCCCGTCGGTGGTGAATCCGGCGGCCTACCGGGTCAAGGATGCCGGGGTGTCAGAGGGCGCCACGCTGGTGTGGATAGGATCGCGGAGCACGGTGCAGTATCTGGAGGAAAGTTTTCCGGCCTTGGAGGCGGCGGCGGGGCGGGTGCGGAATCTGCGGCTGGTGGCGATCTGCGATGTGCCGCCAACGGTGTACGGGGCGTTGCCGGTGGAACACATTCCGTGGTCGGAGCGGGGCGAAGCGGAGGCGCTGCTGCGCGGGGACATTGGGATTGCGCCGATGCCGGAGAACGCGTGGACGCTGGGGAAATGCGGGTTCAAGATCGTGCAGTACATGGCGGCGGGGCTGCCGGTGATCGCCTCGCCGGTGGGCATCAATGCGGAACTGGTGCAGCCGGAGGCCGGGGCGCGGGCGGGGCTGCTGCCGGCGGCGTGGGGGGAGTGGCCGGCGGCCATTGCGCAGTTGGCGGGGGATGCGGGGCTGCGGGCACAATATGGCGCGGCGGGGCGGAAGCGGGTGGAGGGGGAATTGAGCATCGAGCAGGCGGCGGAGCGCTGGGCGCGGGTGCTGGCGTGAGGCGCGTCACGCGGGGCGCGGGGCGCGGCAAATCGCCACATGGCAATAGGACTTGCCCCAGACCGGCGCGAGGGCCGCTTCAACAATGGGATAGTCGGCAACGGTGGGCGCGGCCAGCGCCTCGATGACTTTCCAGGAGCGCCGGCCGCGCGTGCGGGCGAGTTTGCGCCACAGAAACACGGCAGGGGGATCGCACCAGGCCAGACCCTGGCGCAGGGCCTCGACTGCGGCCACGCGCGAGGCCAGCGCGTGGCATTCCACCTGCACGCGCAGGTCCACCTCCGCAAAGAAACGGCCCAGCAACTCGGCTAATTCCTGGCGATACCATTCGATGAAGTGGAAGGGATTGTCGGGCTTGCCGTTTTTGAAGGGCGGGGTGTGGGCGCGGTCGGGCGTGGAGACCAGGAGGGTGCCGCCGGGGGCGAGGCGTTGGGCGGCGGCGGCAAGGAACTGTTTGGGGTGTTGCAGGTGTTCGATATTCTCGAAATTACATATGAGGTCGAAGGGGCCGGGGGTGTGGTGGAGGGTGTGGCAGTCATCGACGAGGAAGGTGACGCTGGGGAAGGTTTTTTGGGCCTGTGCGATGGTAGGCGCGTCGATGTCGGAGGCCAGGACGAGGGCGGCGTTGCCGGCGGTGGGGGCTTGGAGCAGGGCCGCCCCATAGCCGCCGCCGCAGCCGGCATCGAGCACGCGTTTGCCGGGGGCCAGCGCGGCGGCAAAGAGGTAGCGTGCCAGATGGTGGGGGGAGAGGGCGTCCCATTCGGGAGTGCCGGGGATGGCGCGTTCGGTGGACATGGGGGGACGCATACACGGAGCGGGGGAAAGTGCCACGGGGGTTATGGGGAGGGGGACAAGGGGGTCCAACGAATCGGATTACCGCCGGATGGGCTGGCCGGTCAGTGCCCGGGCAATGGTGTTCCGCGTGTAGGGCGCGGCATGGCCGTGCTCGACCACCTCGACGGCGGATTCATCCTTGGCGACCGCGGGGGTCTCGATCGGGGACTGGCCGATGACGTGGGCGATCTGGTTGACTTCCATCTTCTTGGCGGCCAGCTTTTCCTGGAGTTCCGCGAGCTGCTGCTCCAGGGCTTTGTATTCGCTCATGGCTCCGTTGTAGAGGTCTTCACCTTCTTTGAGCCAGTCTTGAAAGCTTTTGCCCATGGTACGCTCCTGTGCGGAAGTGGGGGAATGCCGGACGGATCAACGGCGGACATTGTAGCAGGCATGATGACGCCGCACCTAACGGTTTATCGGCCATCGGGAGGGGGGGGTTGACTGGGTCATTGGGGTAGTCATTGGGGTAGTCTTGGGGGTAGTTTTTTTGGAGAAAGCAAAATTCACCCGCAGTCCCGTGGCCTCATATTCAAACGTAGGCTCCGGTTGGCCAGCCTCGCGGCAGGCATCCATCAGGCGCTCGATCCCTCGACCCCACGCCTCAATCAGGCCCGCGCGGATCAAGTGCTTGGCGTCACGGTTAAGAAAGGGTTCGCAACTGGTGAAATTGACGGGTGGTTGGTGTTGGACGGAAGCATGAAATATACGTAAACTCTCACGGTTTTATAGGTGAACGATGAACCTGGATGATTTGCAGAAGTGTGCCGCGGCGGATTTGGCGGGGGCGATGACGGCGGCGGAGTTGGAGGCGTTTCGGATCAAATACTTGGGGGCCAAGGGGCTGTTCAAGGAGGCGGCGGAGCATCTCAAGACGCTGCCAGGGCCCGAGAAGCGGGGGTTTGGCCAGCGGATGAATGAGATCAAGGTGGCGGTGACGGCGGCATTCGAGGGGAAAAAGGCGGCGGCGGAGACGGCGCCGAAAGTGGTAACGGGGATTGATGTGACCGAGCCGGGACGGGTGGCCTTTGAGGCGTACCGGCCGGGGTCGCTGCACATCATCACGCAGACGATCAACGAACTGACGAGCCTGTTCGCGCGGATGGGGTTTGCCGTGGCCGAGGGTCCGGAGCTGGAGGATGACTTCCATAATTTCGACGCGCTGAACATTCCGCGCACGCACCCGGCACGCGATCCGCTGGATAATTTTTACCTGGAACGCAAGACGGCGGGCGGGACGCCCGCGTTACCAGGCGGGGCGGATTCGTACATGCTGCGGTCGCAGACGTCTTCGGTGCAGATTCGCGTGATGCAGTCGCAGAAGCCGCCGATTCGCATTGTCGCCCCGGGGCGGGTCTATCGGCCGGACACCGTGGACGCGACGCACTTGTTCCAGTTCCATCAACTCGAAGCGCTGGTGGTGGACCAGGGGATCACGATGGTGGACCTGCGCACCACCATCGATCAGTTTGCCAAGGCCTACTTCGGCGGGGATGTAAAAACGCGGTTCCGGCCTTCCTTCTTCCCGTTCACGGAGCCTTCGGCGGAAGTGGACGTGCAGGTACATCTGGCGGATGGCTCAACCAAATGGATGGAAATCGGCGGCTGCGGCATGGTGGACCCCAATGTGTTTGCCGCGGTGGGGATCGATCCGGAAGTCTACACCGGCTGGGCCTTCGGCTTCGGGATCGAGCGGCTCATCATGCGGAAGCATGGGATCGTCAATGCCAGCAATGAGCCGGACATCCGGGTGCTGGTGGAGAACGACCTGCGGTTCCTGCGGCAGTTCTGAGGCGCGAATGCCGCTCCAAAGTCTACGTGGCGATGATCCTGACACACGCCGAATACTCGCGGGAAAAATGGAAAGGCCAGTTATGAAGCTCAAACAGATGAAGCCGACGCGGGATGATTATCTGGACCTGATCAAGCGGTTTCCGCTGCGCGTCATTCGCAATGAACGCGAATTGGACGCGGCGACCAAGGTCGGATTGCAGGTGGCCGCCCAGGGGGAGGCGGCGTTATCGGAAGGGGAGACCGAGTACCTGGACGTGCTGGATCGGCTGATTGAAGATTACGAGGACGCCTTCCACGGCATTCCGCTCCGCACCGCAACGCCGCTGGAACGGCTGCGCTGTTTGGTGGTGGAGGCGGGATGGAGCGCCTCGGATTTGGGGCGGCTGTTGGGCAACCGGAGCCTGGGATCGCTGCTCCTGACAGGTCGGCGGGAATTGTCCAAAACGCATATTCGCGTTCTTGCGGCACATTTCAAGTTGGACGCCGGCTATTTTATGTAAGACGATGGGCCATTATCGAAGAACTCCTCAATCGTTCTGCCCACCTGCTTTTCCACCTGCGGAATCGTCTTGCCGGCATCCACGATACGATAGCGTTCCGGCCATTGCCGGGCCTGCCACAGGTAATTCTCCCGCACCCGCCGAAAATACTCCCCCGCCCGCTGTTCGATGCGGTCCTTGACGTGGGCATCATCAAACAAGACGTTTTGCTCGGCATCCTTGCCGCGCGCCTTGCCGCCGTTCCACAGGGGATTCAGCCGGGCCATCGCCTGCTCCGTGTCCAGGTCGAAGATAATGGTCAGGTCGGGCCAGGCGGCATCGATGGCGATATTGGCGACGTGCAGGATGTGTTCCACGCTCATGCCGCCGCCGCCGCCCTGGTAGGCCAGCGTGGAGGAGGCGAAGCGATCGGCCACGACGCATTCGCCGGCGGCCAGGGCGGGCTTGATCTGGTCATGGACGAGCTGGGCGCGGGAGGCCATGTAGAGGAGCATTTCGCAGCGGAGATCCATGTCCTGGTTTTTGGTGGACAGCAGGACGTCGCGGATTTGCTCGCCGATGGGCGTGCCGCCGGGCTCGCGCAGGCGGCGGACCTTGGTGCCGGCGGCTTCGAGGCGGGTGATGAGGGTTTTGAGCTGGGTGGTTTTTCCGCACCCGTCCGGGCCGTCGAAGACAATGAACTTGCCAGAGAGATTGATCATGGGGGTGTAGGTTAAAGCTTTTGGGCGGAAGGGTCCAACGCTGCTCCGGCTCCGCCGGGAGGTCGCCGCCGGGAAGGGCCAGCCGCGGGGCCTATTTGCCCTTGACCACTTTCCTTTTTTGCCCCCAAGGCCGACAATACGCGCATGGACTACAAAATCACCTGCGTATGTGGCCATCAATTCCTGCTCTCCGATGAACAGCTCCGGGCGGGCGGGGAGGTTCACTGTCCGGTATGCCACCAACGGCTCAATCCGGCGATCGAAGCGCCCCCACCGGCCGCGCCCGCCGATACCGCGCCTGCGCCTGCGCCCGCATCCGCGCCCGTATCCACCGCCGCGCCCGCCCCCATCCCCGCCTTTGAAACCGAACCGACCAGGCGTTGCCCCTTCTGCGGGGAAGTGATCCTGGCGATCGCCCGCAAGTGCAAGCACTGCGGCGAATTTCTCGACCGGGCCGCCCCCACTTCCGTACCCACTGCCGCACCAGCCACCGCTCCCACCGCCGCCCATGCCGCGTTTCCCGCCCACGCCCCATCCATTCACGCGGCCGCCAGCGCCAACGACCCCGCCTTCACGCTGTATACCTCGCAGTGGGACAACTTCTGGAAGTATCTGACGTTGTTTGCCATCGTTGTTTTTGTCATCTTTGTCCTGGCCTTTTTCGAGGCCCTCCATGCCTATCTCTTCATCGGAGTGTTAGGCACGCTCGTCGTCACCGGCCTGATCGGGTGGTTCTTCTACCTGGCGACCAAAAGCACGCACATCAGCATCCGTCCGCTCCGCATCGACATCGAAAAAGGCATCCTCTCCAAAAGCATCACTTCCCTGGAACTCTTCCGCGTCACCGACATCTCCCTGGAACAAGGCCTCCTCCAGCGCATCCTGGGCTTTGGCACCGTCAAGCTCACCTCCACCGATGCCGACACGCCCGTGCTGATGCTCCACCAAATCCCCCGCGCCCGGGAAGTCCGCCAATACCTGCAAACGCAAGTCCCCCTGGCCGCCCGGCAACGCGGAGCGGTGTACATGGAACAGTAAGGACCGGCGCATCAATAACTGTCAAAAGTGGCAGGCACACTCCGTGTGCCGTTGAGCCCTTGGCAGACGGCACTTGGAAAGTGCCTGCCACTTTGACGGTGTCAGTTATTGATTCGCCAATCCTAAGCGGGGCGTATCAGCGGCGGCGGCCTTTGGCCTCCGGCAGGGCGGTGAGGGGGTTCTCGGGCCATTTGTGTTTGGGGTAGCGGATGCGGAGGTCTTTGCGGATTTCAAAGTAGGCGCCGGACCAGAAGCTGCGCAGGTCGGAGGTGATCTGCATGGGTTTGAAGCCCGGCGAGAGCAGGTGCAGAAGGACGGGGACGCGGCCGGCGGCGAGGCGCGGGGTATCAAGGAGGCCGAAGATTTCCTGGAGACGGACGGCGAGGATGGGCGGCGGCGGGGGTACGGAGGCGGGGGGATTTTCGATTTTTGATGTTTGCTTTTCGTTTGGGGTGGTAGCGATGGGCGGCAGGGTGTATTCCAATTTGATATGGCTGCCGGAAGGGACTGCCAGCGTCTCGGGGGCGTGCTGGTCGAGCAGGCGGTCAAGCGGATACGGCAGGGCGCTGCGGAGGGCGTCGGGGAGGGCGGTGCCGTCGGTAAGTTCCGTCAGGGAGCGTTTGCCCGCACAGGCGTGGGTGAGGAGTGGCTCGAGCTGGGGGGCGTCGAAGGGGGGCCAGGGGTGCTCGGGCATGTGGTGGCGGAGGAGGGCGGTGCGGGCGAGGAGTCTGTGGGCGCGGGGATCGGCAACAAAGAGATCCACGGCACGCGGGGCGAGGGCGGCCGCGAGCGCTTCGCCGGCACGTTGCGGATCGACGCGGCCGTGCGGATCTTCCTCCAGCAGCAGGTCGCGGAAGTAGCGGCGGGAAAAGGCGCAGACCTTCGCTGTTCGCGCATCGAACTGGAGCGCGGTTGCGGCGTGGAAGGCCTGCGGAAAAAGACGCTCCAGCGTTCCCATGTCGATGGGGGTGGCGGTGTGAACGGTGGCCTCGGCTTTGCGGTTGCGGGGGTTGTGGTGGGCGTCCAGGGCGAGGAAGAGGGGGGCTTGGACGAGGGCGGGCGTCAGCGCTTCGGGGGCGAGGCGCAGGCCGATGTTGCCGACCATCAGCGCGGCGTGGGGATCGGCGCCGCGGCGGCGGGCGATGCGGTCGGGGTAGGCCAGGAGGAGGAGGTCGATGGGATTTTCAATTTTCGATGTTTGATTTGTGATTGGAGTCAGATGATGCGCGAGGGCGGCGAGCTGGTCGCGGAGGCGCGCCAGGTGGGGGGCGGGGCGATGGAGCTGCGCCAAGGGATCGGTGTACACGCCGGTGCGGGAGTCGTCCGCGAGGATGGCGGCCAAGGTGAGGGCGTCTTCAAGGAGGGGCGTGCCGAGAGCGGCCAGGAGTAGTCGTCCGATGCGCGGATGGGCGGGCACGGCCAGCATCTGGCGGCCCAGTTCGGTCAACCGGCCGTCTTGCAGCGCGCCCAGCAGCGTGAGCAACGCTTCGGCGGCGGCGAGCATTTCTTCGGCGGGGGGATCGAACCACGGGAAGCGGCGCGGATCCCTCGCGCCCCAGGCGTGGACGGCCAGCACCGTGGCAGCGAGGTCCACGCGGTGAATTTCCGGCACGTTGAAATCCGCCATGTGCTTGGTCTGGGTTTCCGCCCACAACCGGAACACGCGCCCGGGCGCCTGGCGGCCGGCGCGGCCGGCGCGCTGCGTGGCCGAGGCCTTGCTGATGGGTTCAAGGTCGAGGCGGTCCATGCCGCGGTCGGGGTCGAAGGACGCCACGCGCGCCAGGCCCGAGTCGATGACGTTGCGCACGCCGTCGATGGTCAGCGAGGTCTCGGCGATGTTCGTCGCCAGAATGACCTTGCGCCGCCCGCGCGGATCGGGCCGCAGCGCCTGTTGCTGCTCCTCCGGCGCGAGGCTCCCATGCAGCGGCAGCACCACGGCATCCGGCCGCGCGCCCAGCGCCCGGCGGGCGCGGTCGATTTCGCCCACGCCCGGGAGGAAGACGAGCACATCGCCTTCATGGGTGAGCGCTTCATCCACGGCCGTTGCGACTTGCGCTTCCAGCGGGCGCTCGCGCGGGGGGCGGTGGGTGATGGTGATGGGAAAGGCGCGTCCCTCGGCCGTGAGAATGGGGCAGTTGCCCAGATAGGCGGCGAGGGGTTGGGGGTCGAGGGTGGCGGACATGATGAGGATTTTGAGCTCGGGGCGGATGGTCTGCTGGACTTCGCGGAGGAAGGCCAGGGCCAGGTCGGAGTGGAGATTGCGTTCGTGGAACTCGTCCAGGATGACGGCGCCAATGGTGTCGAGGGTGGGATCGGCCAGCAGCATGCGCGTGAGGATGGCTTCCGTGAGGATGCGGATGCGGGTGGCGGAGGCATAGCGTTTTTCAAAACGGATGTGATAGCCGACTTGCCGGCCGAGCTGCCAGCCTTGTTCGTCGGCGATGCGCTGGGCAGCGGCACGGGCGGCGACGCGGCGGGGTTGGAGCATGATCAGGTTGGGGTGTTCCCGGGGAAGGATGGGGAGGAGGGCGGGGGGGACGCGGGTGGTTTTACCCGCTCCGGGGGGGGCGAGGAGGATGAGGGCGGGGTGGGCGCGCGCGGCGGCGAGAAGGGAGGGGAGGAGGGGATCGATGGACAGGGGAATCATGCGGGGGATTATATAGATTTGGGGCACAAAGCGTGGGCCGCCAGTGGGAATCCGCCGCAGTCCCATCGTCTCATCTACCATCCCACATTCACCATTTTCTTATTTCCCATTTCGGCATGTTCCCATCTCGGTAGCGAATCGGGGCCGCACATGGTACACTCAAGTTTTCGATTCCATGACAGGGAGTCCGCATGCCCGCAACAGTGACCCTTCCCGCCCTTTTGGCACTGTTCAAGATTGACCGCGATCTGCACCAGTTGCACGTTGGCTTGGAAAATGTCCAGAAAGATCAAAAGAAGCAGCTTGCCCGCATCGCCCAGCTTACCCGCGAACTCGACACCCAGGATGCCGCCTCCAAAAAGCTGCAAGCCGACATTTCCAACCGCGATCTGGAAATGAAATCCCACCAGGAACACATCGAAAAGATGCGGGGCTCGCTCAACAACGCCAAAACGAATAAGGAATACTCCGCCATTCTCGTGCAGATTTCCGGCGAAAAAGCCGAAGTCGCAAAAATGGAAACCGCCCTTCTCGAACAGATGGGCCAGCTTGAGGCCGTCGCCAAGACCATCGCCGCCCTCAAGGAGCAAATCGCCACCGACCGCCAGGTGCTGGCCAAAATCGAAGCCGAGCATGCCGACAGGGTCAGCGCGATCCACGACCAGATTGCCGCCCTGCAATCGCGCCGCGACCAGGCCGCCGCCAACGTCCCCGCCGAAGCCCTCCGGCAGTACGACCGGGTCAGCCAGAAATTCCCCGGCGACGCCATGGCCCCCCTCGAATACGACGAAAACGACCTCGATTCCGTCTCCTGCGGCTCGTGTTTCATGGGCCTGAACGTCGAACACCTCAACGCCCTCCGCGGCCGCGATGAAATCCGCCGCTGCAACAGTTGCAACCGCATCCTCTATCTCGCCGAAATGCTCGGACCCGCCTGACCATGACCCTCTTTCCCGATAAAAATCCCCCGCAGTCACGTTCCGCGTCCCAGCCCCGCTGGGACGACCGCGGCCGCGGCAAGTCCCTCATCCTCCAGTTCGACGGCGGCTCCCGCGGCAATCCCGGCCCCGCCGGCATCGGCGTCACCCTTACCGATGACGCCGGCACGCCCCTCTACGAACTCGCCGAGTTTCTCGGCCGTACCACCAACAATGTCGCCGAATATACCGCCCTCCTCCGCGGCCTGGCCGCCGCCCAGGCCCTCGGCGCCGCCCAGCTCGCCGTCCGTTCCGACAGCGAACTCCTCGTCCGCCAGATCAACGGCATCTACAAGGTCAAAAGCCCCGACCTCAAACCCCTCTTCCAAAAAGCCCTCGCCCTGATCCGCGCCCTGGGCCACGTCACCGTCACCCACGTCTACCGCGAATCCAACACCCGCGCCGACGAACTGGCCAACCTCGCCATGGACACCGGAGGCAAAATGGAACCGCTGGGAACCCTCCCCGCTGCCACTGATCACTGACCACTGGCCATAGTTTCAGTCCCCGGCGCAACTTGGTAATATATCACTCCTGCCCACGGGCAGTTCAAGGGCCGTAGCTCAATTGGGAGAGCACAAGCTTTGCAAGCTAGGGCCGAAAACGCACAAGATAAGACGCCACAATCACTTACAGAAAATGCAGGAGCGCCGGGGGAACCCACGGGGGAACATTTTGCGTCAATATCGACTCCCAATGATGCTGATTTCCGCGCCGTGGCGGACGCGTGGCCCACCCT
>CAIPTQ010000299.1 GCA_903868035.1 uncultured Phycisphaerales bacterium | reverse complement strand
CAATGCCGGGGGCTTTTCCTTGCGCCGCCCGAGGTCCGGCCCACGGCAGGAACAGGCCCCGGGGATTCGGTGAGCATCCGGGACGTGCCATCGGGCGTGACGGCCTGATTTTTACCCACGGCGGGAATTATGGGGAGCGTGCCGGAATAAGGGCGCGGGTGGGGCGTTGATCCACAGGCATTACGAAAGGTACTTTATGAATCGACGTTATGGATTGCTGGCGGGCGCATGCGGGGCCTTGGGGGCGACTTTGGTGCTGGCGCAGTCCACGTCCGCGCCCACCGCGAACCCGGATAACACCACCGCCAAAATCACGGCAGCGGCCATCAACCCCGCGGATGCGCCCATCCGTCTGGAGGTGGCGCGTTCGCCGGCGCCGCTGTTTGACGATCCGGTCTATCACGGGGCGACGGATCCCTTCGTGATCTGGAATCCGGTGAAGAAGGCGTGGTTCATGTACTACACGCAGCGGCGCGCCACGCTGGCGAATCCCAACGGGGTGGACTGGGTACACGGCTCGGCGATCGGGATCGCCACGTCGGAGGACGGAAGCAACTGGAAGTATCTGGGGGTGTGCCAGGGCGATCATGATTTGGCCGAGCCGCTGAAGGCGACGACCGGCAAGGGGCCCGAGCCGGGGATCACGTGGTGGGCGCCGTGCTTTGTGTATGAGGCGGGCGTGTTTCACATGTTCGTGTCGGCGGTGGACGGGGTGTACACGAACTGGACGGGGCAGCGGAACATCGTACACTTCACGAGCGCGGACGGAGTGACGTGGAAATATCTCAATACGTGCAAGCTGTCGTCCACGCGCGTGATCGACGCGACGGTCTACAAGGTGAAGGATCTGTGGTACATGGTGTACAAGGACGAGGCGGACGGCTCGCGGACGCACCGCTCGGAGAGCAAGGACATGGTGGAGTGGGGCAACGCGGTGACGGCCTCGAACGTGGGGAGCCAGGAGGCGCCGTTTGTGTTCCGCTGGAAGGGGTCGTGGTGGATGATGGTCGATGCGCTGGGGAACAAGGGGCTGCGGGTGTACAAATCGGAGACGGGGATCGACAACTTCGTGCTCAACAACACGGTGCTGGCGGCGGCGGACGGCACGCGGCCGAAGGACAACAACGTGGGGCATCATCCGGGGATCGTGGTGCAGGCCGGGGCGGACGGGCAGGAGCAGTGCGTGCTGTTTTACTTCACGCACCAGGGGAACCAGACGGTGATGCAGATTGCGGAACTGGAGCTGGGGGCGGATGGAAAGGTGACGTGCGACCGGAACAAGTATGCCAAGGCGGGGGCGGCGAGCGGGCCGGCGACACGACCTTGAGGCGGAACGGCCTCAAGTGCGCCGGGAGACGTGGCCGTTGAAGGAGAGGACGTTTTGGTTAGCCGCCGACTTGATTCAGGACGTGTTCGGCGACGAAGATCGGGACGTTGCCGGCGATGCCCAGGGCGATGGCGTCGGAGGGGCGGCAGTCGATTTCGACTGTTTTGCCGTTGTGGCGGACGACCAGGCGCGCGAAGAAGGTGTGGTCCTGGAGGTCGTTGATGACGATGCGTTCGAGCTTGCCGTCGAGTTTTTCGATGACGTTGGCGAGGAGTTCATGGGTTTGGGGGCGGGGGGTGGGCTGGCCCTTGAGGCGGCGGTCGATGGCGAAGGCCTCATTGGAGCCGATGACGATGGGAAAGGCGCGCTCGCCGGAGACTTCCTTGAGGTAGATGACCTGCTGGTCGGAGGTCTCCGTGATGATGATGCGTTTGAGTTCAACCTGGACCGACATGATGGACTCCGGCAGCGGCGGGGAAGGCAAAACCACTCGCTTTCTAGCGCGGCGGGGGCATGGTGTCAAGTGAGAAACGCCCGCGAGCGGTAAATATTCGGCCTTTTCGCGGCGCAGGAACAACCAAATGACAGGGAACACGCGGCGGGCGAGACGCCCGCGTTACGGGCGCAGGGAGGGCACGGTGCGCCGCACGGGCAGCGTGCCGATGACGGCGGGGGTTTCGGGGGCGGGGCGGGTTTCCTCGATAGCGGCGCGGACGGAGCGGGCGATGCCGGCGGGGTCGAGGCCGACTTCCACGAGCTGTTCGCCGCGGCGGGCGTGCCGGATGAAGCGGTCGGGCAGGCCCAGGCGCGTGACGCGGCGGGTGTCGTAGCGTTTTTCGGCGGCATGCTCGACCACGGCCGTGCCGAAGCCGTTGACGATGGAATGATCCTCAATGGTGAGGATGGACGATCCGGCGGCCGCGGCGGCGGTGAAGACGCGTTGCAGCATCTCGCCATCAAGGGGCTTGCAGAAACGGGCGTCGATGACGGCCACGGAGAGGCCCTCGTTCTCCAGGAGTTTGGCGGCTTCCAGGGCCTGCCAGGCCAGCGCGCCGTAGGCGATGATCGTGGCGTCGGCGCCGGTCTTGAGCACGCGGGACTTGCCGCCGGATTTGGTGATGGCCCAGGGGACATCCTCGCCCAGGGGCGCCGGCGGGACGTTGTCGCGCGGGTAGCGGATGACGGCAGGCGAATCGAGGGTGGTGGCGAAGTCGAGGGCGCGGATCAGGTCGCGTTCATCGGAGGGCGCCAGCAGCACGAGACCGGGCATGGCGCGGAGGAAGGTCAGATCGCAGAAGCCATGGTGGACGGCCCCGTCATCGCCGACGAGGCCGGCGCGGTCGAGGCAGAAGGTGACGGGGAGGCCCTGGAGGCAGACCTCCTGGAAAATCTGGTCGAAGGCGCGCTGCAGGAACGTCGAGTAGATGGCCACCACGGGCCGCAGCCCGCCCTTGGTCATGCCCGCGGCCATGGCGGCGGCATGGGACTCGCAAATTCCCGTGTCGAAGTACCGGTCGGGGAAGACGGGCTTGAGCTTAATCATGCCGGTGCCGTCGGGCATGGCGGCGGTGATGCCGCAGATTTTGTCGTTCTTTTTGGCGGCATTCACCAGCGCATCGGCGAAGGCGGCGGTCCAGGAGCGGCCGGAGCCTTTTTCCAGCACCACGCGGCAGCCCTCGACGCGGTAGGGCTTGGGCGAATGGAACGTGGTGGGATCGTCGCAGGCCCACTCGTAGCCCTTGCCCTTGACGGTCTTGATATGCAGCACGGCGGGGGTCTGCAAATCCTTGAGCTCGTTGAGTTTTTCGATGAGCGCCGGCAGGTCGTGGCCGTCCACGGGGCCGAAATACTTCAGGCCCAAATCCTCGAAGATATGCCCGGGGGCGAGGGTGTTCTTGATGCCCTGCTTGACGTGGTAGGCGACGTCGGAAATCTGCTGGCCGTAGGGGATTTGCTCCAGCAGGTGCTGCACGCGTTTTTTGACTTCCTCGTAGGTGGTGGTGACGCGCAAGTGTTCGAGGTAGTTGGCGAAGGCCCCCTGCGGCTCGCTGATGGACATGGAGTTGTCGTTGAGGATGATGAGGAGCTGGCGGTTGAGGGTGCCGGCGTTGTTGAGGCCCTCGAAGGAGAGGCCGTTGACGATGGAGGCGTCGCCGACGAGGGCGACGATTTTGGTGTCGCGTTTGTGGAGCTGGTCGGCCCGGGCCAAACCCACGGCGGTGGAGATGCCGGTGCCGGCGTGGCCGACGGCAAACAGGTCATACGGCGATTCGGAGGGGTCGGGGAAGCCGCAGAGCCCGCCCTTTTTGCGGAGGCTGCCGAAATTCTTAGCCCGGCCGGTGATGAGTTTATGCGGATAGCACTGGTGGCCGACATCCCACAGGAGGCGGTCGGCGGGGAAATTGAAGACTTTATGCAGGGCGATGCAGATTTCGACGGTGCCCAGGTTGGGGGCCAGGTGCCCGCCATTGGTGCCGACGGTGGTCATGATGAGTTCGCGCATTTCCTGGGCGAGGTGGGAGAGTTGATCGAGGGGGATCTTTTTAAGGTCGGCGGGGGAATGCAGGGATGGCAGGAGACTGCTCATGAAGGGGGACTCGATACGAT
>CAIPTQ010000298.1 GCA_903868035.1 uncultured Phycisphaerales bacterium | reverse complement strand
TTCCGTCAGATAAATGGCCGCGATAACCCCCAGGGGCAGGGCGAAAAGCATGGCCCCGATTGTCAGATAGAACGTGCCGAGGATTTCAGGCCAGATCCCGCCGAAAAAGTGGGAGTCGAAAGATGTATCTGTAAGGAATTGCCAATACACTGTCCGGCGCGGGAGCAGCATCCGGTTGAGATTCTGTTCGAGATAGGGGAAAACGGGTTCCAGCTGTGTCCCGGCGAAATCAATGGCCCGGGGCTTTAGACGCATGATTCCGCTGCGGGTAGGATCGGAATAATCCCATTCCTCGCGATAGAGCGCGCGCTCCAGTTTCACCTGCACACGGTCCCAGCGCGTCTGGCCGTACTGATCGCGCATCAGCATGGGGCGGGGCGCGCCGGGGATCGGGCCCAGTAAGGTTTGCACCGCCTTTTTAAATTCACGAAATGGCTTTTCGTACTGGCGGCGTTCGGTTGCGTTTCCGGTTGCAAGACGCCGCTCAAAATCGGCCAGCATCTGATACACCGGCTCGCGCGCCTTCCGCGCGGCTTCGATTTCAGCTTCCTGTTGCGGGCGATTTCCCCGGTTGAACCGTTCCAGCATAAGCCGCCGATGTTCGACCGTCGCGGTGAAAATGATCGCTCCCGCGCCGCGAATGAACATCGGCGCGAGCAGGACGATCAGCGCGGCGGCCATGAGCACGATGGCCAGGATACCCGATCCTGTAAAGGAGCGATCCAGAAGTTTTCGCGTTTCGAGCCGCATGGCCTTAGCCTCCCGCCTTTTTTCGCGCGCGCCGGACAATGCCTTCACTGATGAAATTGCAGACAAACGAAAAGACCAACAGACAAAGTGCCATCGCGAAAAGCACGTGATAACGGGCGGATCCGGTAACGTGGTCCGCTTCGCCCATGTCTCCCGCGATCGTGGCGGTGAGAGTCCGCACGGGATCGAGCATATTGTACCACGGGCTCGGGATCCGTGCCGCGTTGCCGGACGCCATCCATACCACCATGGTTTCACCGATGGCCCGCATGATGCCCAGGATTATGGCGGCCAGAATTCCACCGGCGGCCGCCGGCAATACTGTTTTGACGACCGTCTCCGCACGGGTCGCACCGAGAGCGTAACTGCCCTCGCGCAATTCTCGTCCTACGGCCTGGAGGGCGTCCTCGGATACGCTGACCACAGTCGGCAAGGCCATGATCCCGAGAATAATCGAGACATTCAACGCATTGGTGCCGCTGGCAATTTTCAACGCGTTCAAGGTATGGCCGATCCACGTCAGTCCGGCCAGTGCCACGCCACCGAACAGCACCATGAGGATCACCCGGACCGCGGTCCGGGACCGATCCTGGAGCCGGTCGGTCGCCACGTCGCTGAGAACGACGATTCCGAGAACGGCCATCGGCAGACCGAGAATCCAGGAGGCAACCGCGAGGAGATGGCCGCCTTGCTGCTGCAGGAGTGGCGCAAACACGACCAGGGCGAAAAATCCATAGGCCACGGAAGGAATAGCCGCCAGCATTTCAATGACCGGTTTGACGAATTGGCGCAGGGAAAACGGGATGACATCGCTCAGGCAGACGGCGGCGGCGATACCCAGCGGCACCGCAACCAGAGTGGCACCCAGGGTGACCAGAGCGCTCCCCACGAACATGGCCAGCGCCCCGAACTCTGCCTCTCCGGCGGAAGGATACC
>CAIPTQ010000297.1 GCA_903868035.1 uncultured Phycisphaerales bacterium | reverse complement strand
ATTGGTATGCGAATATCCTCTGCCGAATTCGCCCGTGAGCCGCTCAGCCAACATCTTTAGCACTTCTTTCCCATAAGCGGCGCGGTCTTCACCCAGTAATTCCTCCTCTACGATGCGCCGCCCAATTTCAAAATTGGTATGGACCTGCACCAGGTCCACGCCCCGCGCCACCGTGCCGCGGGCGGCCGCGATCAGGCGGCGAATGTCCTCGACAAAGGTTTTGGTCATTTTCATGGCAACTCCCGGTTATCTCGAATTGGTCAGTCAATGACTGACCGATTCATGTCAGTGCCGGTAACGCGGACATCCTCTGCGCATTCCCGCGCGCTGTCAATTTTCCAGGCATGGACTGGAAAATGCCGCGCAAAATCCCCTACACTGGCAACCTGCCCATCACCGGGGTGCCTATGAAATTCGCCAGCCCTTGGCTCTGCGCGGGTCTCCTCGCCGCCACGCTTACCGCGTGGGCCGCCCAATCCCCCGCCACCGCCCCCGCGCCGCCCAAACTGGACCCCTTCGCCAATCTCCCCGCCCCCACCACGCGCCCCGATGCCGCGAAACTCAATCCCACCCGCGTCCACCCCGGCACCGACGGCCTGGCGCTCCCCACGCCCGCCCCCAGCGGCACCGGCCGCACCTCCATCGCCATCCTCGGCGACCTCGCCCCCGGCGATCCCGGTGAACGCGAAAAATTCCTCCGCCTGGCCGTCTCCGAAATCAACCTCCTCCGCCCCGAAGCCGTCCTCACCGTCGGCAACCTCATCCCCGGCCTCACCCGCAGCGGCCTCCGCTACGTCCAGGACGCCCAACATACCCGCACCCTCCTCGATGCCCTCAAAATGCCCTGGTTCCCCTGCGCCGGCATCACCGACGTCGTCAGCGGCACCCGCCTCCCCGCAACCGCAACCACGCCCGGCGACCGGCGCTTCGAAGACCTCTATCAACGATACGTCGGGCCCCTCTACTTCAGTGCCGACATCGGCGGCGCCGACGCGGCCGGGATGGCCGGTGGCACGGGGGGCATCCACGCCATCATCCTCGACAGCGAGGAAGGCGTGGGCGCGGGCAACTCCCTCAGCGACACCCAACTCCGCTGGCTTAAGGACGACCTCACCCGCACCTTCAACTCCGGCCGCGCCCAGGGCGTCCTGCTCCTGCTCCATCGCCCCCTCTGGCGTGAAGAAAAGGCCGGCGGCAATTGGCAAAAAGTCCACGACCTGCTCGTCGAGTTCAACCGCCGCCCCATCGCCAGTTTCGAAGACGGGCTCAGCGCGCGCGGGGGCGGCGCGGGGGGGGGCATCATGGCGCGCGGGCCGCGCGTGCTGGCCGTCTTCGCCGGAAGCCGCCAGGCCTACGATCAGGAACCCACGCGCGATGGCATCCGCTACCACGTGCTGGGCCCCACCGCCGCCGCGCCGCGTCCCGGCGAAAGTGCCGCCGAAGCGCTCCGCCACTTCACCCTGGTCAAACTCGACGCCGCCGGCGAAATGCACACCGCCCTGGTGCGCTTGGGCGGCAGTGACGAAGCCCAAATGATCCTCCCCGACGACGTGGTCACCGCCCCGGAACGCGCCATCCTCGACGCCATCGCCGCCTGGAATGACGCCACCCTGGGCATCGACGGCATCATCGACGAACGCGGCGAATCCCCCGCCGGCAAACGCCTCACCTTCCATGCCGCCAACCCCCTCCCCGAAGCCCTCGACATCCAACTCCGCCTCGCCCCCGGCAATTGGGAGTTCACCGCCGCCCCGTTCCAGCGCCACCTGACCGCCGCCGGCACAAGCGGTGCGCGGGCGTCATCCGAATTTGGCCTGCGCCGCATCCGTGCCGGCAGCGACCGCCCCGTGGTGGAGGCCGTCATCCGCTGGCCCGACGCCCGCGGCCGCGTCCACGAAATCGTCCTCCCCCGTCCGCTCGCCGTCGCCCCGTCCGTCGATCTGCCCGTCTCCGACAAGCCCATTCCACTCGACGCCCCCGACGGCTGGCCCGCCCCCAGCGGCACCGCCACCGCCTGGTCCCCGCGCCCCGACGCCCCGCGCAAAACGGACCCCGCCATCACCCTGCGCGCCGACCCCGAACGCATCCTGGTGCGCGTACACGTGGCCGACGACACCGCCAGCTATTGGCCAACAATGAAACTCGACCCCGCCTGGGGCGGCCTGCCCAGCGATGCCGTGAGCCTGGCCTGGGCCAAAAGCGACCAACAGGTGCATCGGATTTGGGTGCTGCCCTACGCCCCCAAGCCCGCCGGCGCACCGGGAGCCGCGCCGGAAATCTGGACCAACACCGGCCTGGGCGACCAGCAAACCAATCTCCTGCGCCTTGATCCCAACTCCGGCATCCAAGCCTCCCTCAAGCTCGAACCCGCCGGCTACACCCTCACCTTCGCCCTCCCCCGAAAACTCATCTGCGACGAAATCCCCGCCACTCAACCCGCCCCGGCCATCCCCCTGCTCACCCCGCCCCCGCCCCCCACGCGCCTCGCCGCCACCACGCTCCTCAACGTCGCCGTGTACGACAACGACGAAACCGCCCGCACCTGGACCAAAAGTTGGACGCTGGAGGAAGCCGGGCCGGAGGCGTGGGCGAAAGTGAGGCTATTGGAGCGAAGCACGCCCCCATGACAACATGGTCGCAATTGTCAAAAATAAAATTGGGATTCGGCCCCGTGAATCGTTATGATACGAGTGGTGTCCTATGGATGAATTGCTGCAACGTATCACGTTCAACGCCAATCAATGCGGCGGCAGGCCCTGCATCCGCGGCATGCGCATTCGCGTCTCCGATGTGCTGGATTTGTTCGCCAACGGTCTGACCAAAGAAGAAATTCTCGCGGAAATGCCCGATCTGGAGCCTGAAGACATTCGGGCCACTTTAATGTTCGCATCGCGCAAGATGAACCACCCGCAACTGGTCACATGATCTGATCGCATGATATTGATTGATGCTCAACTTTCCCCCATTTTGGCGGCATGGATTTCCAGCACTTTTGGTGTTGAATCCCGGCCCGTACGCGACCTGAACTTGCGCGATGCGGAAGATTCGACGATCTTCCAATACGCGCGCCAGGCGGGCACTGTGGTCATGACCAAGGATGAAGATTTCGTTATGCTGCTCGAACGTCATGGACCGCCGCCGCAAGTCCTGTGGATCACCTGCGGCAACACGTCCAACAAACACTTGAAGCTCATCTTGAACAAATACTTGCACGACGCGCTCCAACTCCTGGCGACTGGGGAACCTTTGGTCGAAATCAGCGGAGAATGATCTAGATTTCGGCACCTGCGCGTTTTTTGCGGACCCCGCCCGCCCTTGACGCTTAGTACGGTAGCTAATCATTCCCGAGGCAGGCCGCCCATGAAACTCATCGCCCCCGGCGTCTGGCATTTCACTTTCCTCTGGCCCTACGCCTTCAACGCCTACTACCTCGAGTCCGACGGCGAGGGCGTGGTGGTCGACACCTCCACGCGCTGGGACTGGCCCTTCCTCAAGCACCAGCTCCACGACCGCACGGTCACCGCCGTCGTCCTCACCCACGCCCATCCCGATCACCAGGGCTGCGCGGCCAAAATCTGCCGGCGCTGCGGCGTCCCCCTGGTCTGCCATGAGGCCGATGCCGACGCCGCCGAGGGCCGCGCCCCGCTCGTCCGCCAAAACGCCCTCTGGGAAACCGTCGGCAACCTCTGCTGGGCCGGCCCCCGCTCCCCCGTCGCCCGGCGCCTCCAGGAGGGCGACCGCGTCGCCGGCTTCACCGTCTATCACCTCCCCGGCCATACCCCCGGCCAGATCATGCTCCTGCGCGAGTCCGACCGCGTGGCCCTGGTGGGCGACGTGATCAACAGCAACGACTACCTCATGGGCTTCCTCCCGCTGCTCCGCGAACCCCCGCGCATCTTCTCCCTCGACCCGGCGCAAAACCGCGACTCCATCCGCCGGCTCTGGGCGCTGAAACCCAGCCTCGTCTGCACCGGCCACGGCCCGCCGGTGCGCGACATGGCCCGCCTGGAACGCTTCGTGGCCCAGCTCAAGTGAGTGCCGGCGTCTCCGCAAACCGCTTCCCCAGCACCCCCGCTATCCCCCTAAGCTCCCCCATCAACCCCGCAAATGCCGCCGGCAGCAGCGCCTGCGGCCCGTCGCACATCGCCTTGCTCGGGCAATCGTGGCACTCCACCATGATGCCGTCCGCCCCCGCCGCCATCCCCGCCCGCGCCAGCGCCCCCACATATTGCCGGTCACCCGCCGCGTGGCTCGGGTCCACGATCACCGGCAGGTGCGACTGCACCTTCACCACCGGCACGCTCGAAATATCCAGCGTATACCGCAAGGCCGTCTCAAACGTCTTGATCCCCCGCTCGCACAAAATCACCTCCCGGTTCCCCTGCGACAGCACATACTCCGCCGACATCAGCCACTCGCTGATCGACGCCGCCATCCCGCGCTTGAGCACCACCGGCTTGCGCGTCTTCCCCACCTCAAACAACAGGTTGAAATTCTGCATGTTCCGCGCCCCGATCTGGAAAATATCCGTGTACCGCTCAATCACCTCCACATGCCGCGTGTCCATCACCTCCGTGATCACCGGCATATTGTTTTCCCGCCCCGCGTCCCGCAGCCACTTGAGCGCCTCCTCGCCATGCCCCTGAAAACTATACGGCGAAGTCCGCGGCTTGTACGCCCCGCCCCGCAACACCACCGCCCCCGCCGCCCGCACCTCCCGCGCCAGGCTGTGTACCATCGCCTCATCCTCCGCCGCGCACGGCCCCGCGATCGCCATGCAACTCCCCCCGCCCACTTTGATCGTCCCCCCCTGCGGGCACGGCAGCTCAATCACCGTGTCCTCCTTGTGGAACTCCCGGCTCGCCAGCTTGTACGGCTTCATGATCGGCAGCACCTGCTCCACCCCGGTGATGGACTTCAAGTGCTCCGCATCCACCTTCACTTCCTCCCCCACGACGCCAATCACCGTCCGAAACTGCCCCCGCGACAGATGCGCCTGCAACCCCAGCGCCTCGATCTGCGACACAATCTCCTTCACCAGCTCTTCACTCGCCTGCGGCTGCAAAATCACAATCATGACCGGCTCCATTCGCGCATTGGGAAAATCGCAAGCCCGGCATTATCCCCGCCCCCGCGCCAATCTCCAAGCCCGGATGAAAAGATGCCGCCGCCCCCGGGTGCATGACATTCTGGGCGGCGGCAAAACGGAACCCGTAGCGTCAGCGCGGTGGAAAGACCGTTCCCCATAACCCCGCGGTCCTCGCGCAGGCGCTGCGATGACTCCCGCAGGCGACGGATAGCCCGCGCCTGCGCGAAGAAACCGCCCGCCTGAATGCACGCAACTCCCTCGCTTACGCTACGGCTTCCGTTGACCGCCGATT
>CAIPTQ010000296.1 GCA_903868035.1 uncultured Phycisphaerales bacterium | reverse complement strand
CTTTTGAACTCAGCCAAACCGGAGTCGCGTGACCGATGAGGCTCGAAACGATGCTGAATACGCTTCATAACACATGATGTGTGATCAACTATACACACAATAAATTAGGCCGTTAATTATGGCGCTTCCGGGTTTAACGTGTGAAAAGCCATTGGGTTTTGTAGACTGTGCGGCATGAAAGACACGAACCTTTATCAGCAGATTCTCGGGGACACCTCGCCTTGGCATGTAGAGGCGGTGCGGTTGGATGTGGCAGCGCAGACGGTGGAGATTGAGATGGCTATGAAGGGGGACGAACTTTGGGGCTGTCCGGAGTGCGGGCGCAAGATGCGGGGCCACGGGGCAGATCGGCGGAAGTGGCGTCATCTGGACTCGTGCCAGTTCAAGACGTTCCTGGTGGCGGACGTGCCGAGGGTGAACTGCCCGGATCACGGCACCCAGACGGTCAAGGTTCCCTGGGCGGAGCCGCGTGGCAGGTTCACGGCGCTGTTCGAACGGTTCGCCATCGACGTGATGCTGGCCTGCTCCACGAAGCAGGCGGCGGAACTGCTGCGGATCTCCTGGGACGAGTCGGACGGCATCAAGCAGCGGGCGGTCGCCCGGGGGCTGGTCAGGCGGGTGGACGAGCCTGTGCGCAGGGTATGCGTGGACGAGAAGGCCGTCGGCCGCGGGCAGACGTACGTAACGGTCGTGAGTTCGCTGGATTCCGGCCGCGCACGCGTGCTGCACATGGGCGACGGGCGGACGGAGGAGAGCCTTGACGAGTTCTGGCTCGGGATCGGCGAGGATCGGTGCAAGGGCGTGGAGGCGGTCGCGATGGACATGTGGCAAGCTTTCTGGAACTCCACCGTGACGCGCGTTCCGCAGGGAGTGGACAAGATCGTGCATGACCCATACCACCTGGCCACGTACATGAACAAGGCGGTCGACCAGGTCCGCCGGTCCGAACACGCCGCGTTGGCATACCGGGAGGACGACACCCTGAAGGGCAGTCGCATGCTGTGGCTTTACGGCGAAGAGAACCTGCCCACCAAGTGGGTGAAGCGGTTCCGCAAGCTCATCGAGAACACCAAGCTCAAGACGGCCAAGGCTTGGGCGATAAAGGAACTCTGGCGCGACTTCTGGAAATCCCCCGACGAGGACGCCGCCGCCGCGACGTTCAAGGAGTGGTACCGCGAAGCGATGGCCACCCGGCTCGAGCCGGTCAAGAAGGTTGCCCGTATGTTCAAAGCCCATCTTCGAAACATCCTCTCGTACTTCCGGCTGCGCATCTCCAACGGACCCGCGGAAGCCATCAACAGCCGCATATCGGAACTCGTGCTACAGGCATGCGGCTACCGCAACAGGGAGCGCTTCAAGAACGACGTGTTCTTCCACCTCGGAGGCCTCGACCTCTATCCCGCTCAATGAAGAATCACACGCTAAACCCGGAAGCGCCATTGGTAGAGGCAATGGAGATTATCCCAGATGTTTTTTGTGTCCAATTTCCTTCCTGACTGCTTAAACAGAGATGTTCTCGTAGTATGCACCTATACGTTCCGTTGGTAAACAGACTGATGTAATATGAAGCCGTACCCCGTTCTTGTTTAAAATACACATCT
>CAIPTQ010000295.1 GCA_903868035.1 uncultured Phycisphaerales bacterium | reverse complement strand
CTCTTTCCCTACACGACGCTCTTCCGATCTCGCCGGTTTGCACCGGCTGATGCACCACCGGCAGCGCCCCGCCCCCACCCCCGCCCAAGCCGCCCATCCCGCTGATGGAATCCATCTTGTGGCAGAAGCCGCAGATCTGACTCTTGGGCCGGGCGGGAACATACGTGTGCTGGGCCGGGTCGGTCAGCGTGTGGCAGGCATCGCAGGCGTTGACGTTCACCGGGCCGTGGAGCACGCGGAAATCCTTGACCTCCGGATGGCATTCGGCCGTCGTGCAGGTCTTGCTGTCCACGGCGGTGGTCGGCGCGGGGGCCTTCTTCACCCCCGGCTTGGGCGCCGGGGCGGTCATGGGCGTGAAGGGGATCGTGCTGGGGGGTTTGGGAGCGGTGGCGGAAGCGGAGACGGTGGCGGAAGCCGGAACGGTGAGCGGCGCGGCTTTGGCCGAAGTGGCGGCCGGCGCGGCGGCGGTCGTGGTCTGGGCGTACGCAGTCAGGGTGAGTGCCAGTGCCAGCAGACTAGCCGATAAGCAGACCAGCGGCGGTCTTTGGGCCATCGAAAATCGAAAATCGAAAATCGAAAATGTCTTCAAGGTCGGCCTCCGTTGGGCGCGGGCAAAGTTGCGGGGTTTGGCGGCGTGATCAGCGTGACCGGTTTGTTACGGTCATACGTTCGCTTGTCGTGGCAGCCCGGCGTGCAGGCGCCGCCGGCGGCCGCGGCTTCATAGTTTAGCGGCATGGGCCAGTTCGACCCCTCGAAGGGCACGCTGGCGGCCATGTGGTTGGGCAGGTCCGAACCATGGACCTCGTGGCACGTCAGGCACGTGCGCCCCTTGTCGTCGCGGTTGACGTGCAGGAAGTGCAAATTCTTGTCCCCGTCGCGGAAGTTCGTCAGGTTCGCCGTCCGGGACCGCAACACCATTTGCGCATTATGGCACGAAAAACACAAGTCATAATTGTGCAGGTCAAATTTCGCGTAAAACGTGTCCGGAAAATACTGTTTCAGCAGATTCGGCTGGTCCCCGGCATGCGGCCAATGACATTCGCCGCAGCTCCCCTCCTTCACCGGGCCGTGCAAATTCTTGCTCGCCAGCACCGGCCCCATGGCCGCGATCGTCCGGCCGTCCGGCGTCTTGACGGCCTTCTCGTGGCAGGTCAGGCACACCTGGTCCGTGCGGGCCTTGAGTTCCGCCGGCTGATTCGACGCATGCGCATTGTGGCAACTGACGCAGTTCCCCGCGGTGATCGCCCCATGCACGCGCTTGGCCGCGGCAAGCTGGTCCTTGATCTTCGTGTGGCATTTCAGGCAGGTGTCGTTCACCGCCACCTTGAGCTGCTGGCCAAAGTCCGTCGCGTGCGGCCCGTGGCAGGTCGTGCAGGACTGGGCCGCCGGCTTGTGTACGTCCAGCGACTGGGCGATGGCCGTGCGCTTCTCCGCGTGGCACGAATAGCAGTGCTCCGGCCCGTCGCCGTTGCGCAGCAGGCTGCCGTAGTCCGACTGGTGGGCCTGATGGCAGAGCGTACACTGCCCCTTGGCAAACGGTTCGTGGGCGTGCGCCTTGAGCGGCAGAATGTGGCACTTGGCGCACAGCGCATCCACCGCGTCCGTCACCAGCAGGAACTTCGCCTGCGCCACATGCGGATTGTGGCACGCCAGACAACCCCCCGTCGCCGGCACGCCCGGGGCGGCCGCCGGCAACGCGCCGGTCGTTGCCGCGCCAATTTCCGTTTCCGCCGGCGGCGCGGGCGCTGCCGCCGTGGCCGGCGCCACGGCCGTGGGATCCAGCGCCTTATGCTGGTGTGCCTTGGTCCCCGCCACCGTATGGCAGAACGTACACAGCGCATTGCCCGTGCGGGTCAGCGGATACGCATGCCCCCCCTGGTCCGGCTCGTGGCATGACTGGCAGCTCCCCGCCGCCACCGGCCCGTGAATATGCGCCGCCGTCGCATAGCGCGCATGACACTCCGGCGTGACGCACGCCGCCTGCGCCGGCAGCGCCCCCGCGGGCTTGGGCGCGGGCGCCACCGCCGCCGCCTTCACCGGCGCCGGCGCGGCTTGCCGGGCGGTGCTTTCCGGTTTCCGCCCGCACGCCGCCAGCACCAGCGCCAGCAGCAGCACCAGCGCCATGGGGCGAAGGATTGGCGAATCAATCACTGTCTCCGTCAAAGTAGCAGGCACTTTCCAAGTGCCGCCTGCCAAGGGCGCAACGGCACACGGAGTGTGCCTGCTACTTTTGGCCGCCGTAGCTAGAAGTTGTACGTTCCCGAATCTCATGGCCCTGGGCCGCCCCCTTGCAGGATCGCCTGCGCCGCCCCGCACCGCTGCAGCGCCTGGTTCATCAGGGCGGTGGCGTAAATCGGGTTGTGTACCCCGTGGGCCAGCTTCACGAAGCGGATGTTGAACTCCGCGTCGTCAAGGGCGCGCTGAACCTGCAGCGCCGCCTCCGCCCCCAGCGTCGCCTTCGCCGCGGCCGCCTTGGTCTCCAGCAGCACCGCCTCGGCCTGGGCCAGGTTCGTGTCCACGGTCTTCTTCCAGTTCGTCAGCTCGTCCTTGTACTTGTCAACATGGCAGTAGTCGCAGCGGTCCTGCGTGGCCACGAACGTCTGGCCCATGACATCCGCCGCCTGCGCCGGGTTTTGCCTGGTCATGTGGCAGGCGATGCAGTTGACCCGCGCCCGGGCCATCGGACTGGGCATGTCCGGCACGCCCCGGCCGCCGATGCCCTGGAACATCTCGCGCGGGCCGTTGTGGGTCTGCTCGTGGCACAGGCCGCACGTGCCCGAGTCGGTGGCGAACCGCGCCCCGGGCGTCCGCTCCTCGCGCGCCCCGGCCACCAGCGAGTGTTCGATCTGGACGTGGCAGCCGCTGCACTCCACCTTGTGCGCCGTGATGTGCGCCTGGTGCAGCAGCGCCGGCTCGCCATACTTTTCGATTTGCGCGGTCTGGTTGTGGCAGTTCCAGCATACCTGCCGGGGCACCGCGCCGTCACCGCGGACGGTGTCGGCGTGGCAGTTCTCGCACTTCACGCCGCGATCCGTGTAGTCCGAGTGCTTGAATTCGCCCGTCACCAGCTTGATCGTCTGCTTGGGCGCGTCGTGGCAGCCCTTGCACGTGCCGACGGTCTGGTCGTCGCGCCCGTGCTTGAGGCCCTTGAAATGGCACAGGAAGCAGGTGTCGGTGGTGACCACGATGTGCTTGCCCTGCACGATCTGGCTGTGGCACGAGACGCACCGCAGTTGCTTGCCCCGGCGTTCGAGCAGCAGGTGCGGCGTATGGTCGAAGTGAATCGTCACTTCGCCGCCGCGCTCGGTCTTGATCGTCCAGTTCACCTTGCCTTGGCCGGTCAGGGTGCGCGTATCGTGGCAGACGGTCTGGCCATCCGAGCCGATGGCGCGCATGCAGGAAATGTCCTGGATTTCCGCATGGGGCTTGCTGCCGTAGGTGCCGGTGACGTATTTGGCCACCTGGGACGACGCCTGGAATTTGCCGTACAGCGTTTTCTGCAGGCCCGGCTCAAAATGGCAGTCCGTGCAGGGCACGTTCTGGTGCGTCGAGGTGTGCCAGGCCTGGTAGTACGGCTCCATGATGTGGCAGCTCTGGCAAAACGCCGGCTGCATGGAGTATTCCGCAAAGGCCGCCATGCCGCACATCATGAACAACATCACCGCCAGGCACAGCCCCCAGCGCGTCAGGCCCCACTTGATCCATTTCCCCGGCCGCCGCTTGAGCCCCAGCAGCCGCATCCACCACTTCCGCCTGGCCGCCGGCACCGGGACGGTCCCGTCTGGCTGGATAGATTCTATTGGTTCACTGGCACTCATACGCCACCTTGTAGTCTTTCATCTTGCATCCATTCATTCGCCATTGTCCATTGTTCATTGTTCATTGGTCATTGCTCCTTCAGATGATCCCCACCGCCGCCAGAATGATCAGCGCCACAATGATGGTGCCGACGGTCATCGCCGCGATCCCGATGAACGTCGCGAAGTGCCGATACCACGCCGCCGGCGCGGCCACGCGCAACTTCGCGAGCTCGCCGCTGGCCGCGACCCGCTCGTACTCCGCCCCGCGCTCGTGCTTGAACTCCTCCTCCGGCAGGCAGCCGGTGAACATCACGTCATCCACCGGGAACTTCTCCAGCCGCAGATGTGCGTTGAAGAAGTGAATCGTGAAGATGAACCCCACCGCCAGCAAGGCCTCAAAGCCATGCACGATGGACGCGACGTTGAACATCCACCCCGGCAGATAGCTGCTGAAAAACACCGGGAACCAGAGCAGCAGCCCCGTGATGCCGATGATCCCCGACCCGCCCACCTCCGCCATATAATCGAATTTCTCCCAGTATGTCCAGCGGTCGAACTTCGGCTTGTGCCCCCCCACCGCAAACCACCGGAACATCCCCAGACAGTCCTTGAGGTCTTTCCACCGCGGCAGCATCGTCGTCGGGCCCAGGAGCATCGCTTTGACGCCCATCCGCCGGAACCGCCGCGCCACCCCCACCCCGTGGGCGATGAAATTCCCGATCAGCATCACGGCAAAGATGCGGTGCATGATGCCGCAGGAACGCGGGCCGCCGAACATGCCCGCCAGCATCCGCCCCCATTCCTTGTCCGCATACAGCAGCGGCAGCCCCGTGAGCGCCAAGCCGAAGAAGGTCACGATCACCAGGCCGTGATTGACGCGGTCCACCCGCGTAAACCGCCGGATGGCGCCCTTGGAATAATCCGGTTGGGCATGGACGGCGTTGGGGCCGCGCCGGATTCGTTCGACCGTCGAACGCGCCAGCCACAGCACGCAGTGCAGGCCGAAGAACCCGAAACTCGCGCTCATGATGATGACAAAATACAGGTAGACATAATGCAGAATCGGATACCGGGCGGAATTCCGGAAATCCGCGTGCGGGGCGAACGACGCGAACTTTACGCCCGCGCCCGGGTGGCACTTCTGGCAGGTCGCCAGCTTGTTGGCCGCGTTCAGCGGGCTTTGGGGATCGTCGATCCGCCGGACATTGTGGGCCCCGTGGCAGTCGCTGCAGCGCGCCGCCCGCGTGGAACCCAGGTTCGTCACCTGCCCGTGATAGCTCGCCCGGTACGTATCGTACAGGCTGGCCTTTTCCTTCGAGCCGGCCATGGGCTTGTCGTGGCAACTGCCGCACTCGGCCACGATGTCGCGCGTAAACGCCGGCGCGGAGGTGCGGGAGATTTCGTGGGCGGTGTGGCAGTCCGAGCAGACCGGCGCTTTCACGCCTTTTTGCGCCGGAATCTCGCCGTGGACACTTTTTTGGAATATTTCGATGATTCCCACGTGGCATTTACCGCAGGTTACGGGCACATTGACGCGGTTTACCGGCGACCGGGCATCCCGTGAAGGATGCACATCATGCTCGCCGTGACAGTCCGCACAGGTGGCCGCGACGATGAGGCCGGCTTTGGTTACCGCTCGTCCATGCACGGATTCCAGATATTTGGACACCTGCCCCGCCGCATCCGCCCCGCCGGACGTCTTGCCCATGTGTTGTTCGTGGCAGTTTCCACAAATTGACACGATATTAAGCGGAAATGTTCGCGAATTACGGTCTTTTTTCGACAAAATATCGTGTCCGCCGTGGCACGTCACACAATTGGGAACGTTTTTCTCCCCCTTGGCCGCCGCTGCGGCATGGGACCCCTGCTTGTATTGGCCGACCTGCTTGGCATGGCAAGTGGGGCCGGTGTCGCACGAGGCCGGGGCTTGTATCCAGTTGTGCGGCAAGAGATTAGCGTCGGGGTGGCAACTGACGCAGGCGAGGTTCTTGTGGACCGATACGCCCAGGGGATCATGGTCCTTGGCGATGTGGAGTCCGGGCCGCTTGGCCGGACCGGTGGCCGGAGCGCTGTCGGCGTTCACCATCTGCAAACGCTCGCGATACGGCATGCCGGCGATGGTGCTTTCGCCGTGGCAGTTGTAACAGCGCTTGTTTTGGATATCCGCGTTGGGAACATCCTCCGCCCGGAGCGTGCCCCCGGAACAAAAAAACCAGGCCAGCAACGCCACAATTAGGATGAGTGACCGCGTGCCGATGAGCCTTGAAATTCGCTCAAGAACCATCATTTTTGCCTCTTTTGGGTGTACCGCCGGCGCAGTGATGCATCGCGTTTCGGCAAAAGCTCCCGACATGGTATCGCAGATATCGTGCCAGCGAAAAGGCGTGTTTGTAGTCGAATAATGGACCCGTTGGTCTGGCTTGTCCCAATGTTGGCATTGTCCCGGCGCGACCTGCCCCATTCTTGGGAATCGCATCGTAGGTTTTGGGTAACGCACTTGTCAATACCGAATATCGCAGCCATGAAACATTTCGCGGTCACCGCTGCTCTATGATGAAATAGTTCACCGAATATCCGGGAGGGACACACCGCCAACATGAGAGGGGGCACCTCATTTCAGAGAACGCGGGATAGGTGAACGTTCCCAAACGCCGGAATCGCGGCACGCGACTCCGCCCGTGAAATTGTTCACCTGCCGTGGAATTCCCCATTCAATTCATATAGTGCGGCACCTTGGTCGGGAAACAAACCAGTGAACATTTTCACAACATTTTGCGCACGGATATTGCTCGCAATTAGCCGGATGATGTACAAGTGGGCCGGAACTACTCGTTTTATACAGGGCAGTTTCGCACCACGTTCTCGATTACAGGAATCGCCCCTTTGCCGCCCCTCTTCATCTTGATACATAGATCACAGAGCATTGGTGAATTATTACACAATATCACGTATAGTGCAAAACTTCACAATAAAAATTTCACAAACATTCCACTAAAACTTGAGAATATGGCCTTGAAATAATGGCTATATTATCTTATTTTTTCCAATTAATTCAGTTGACTCTTTGCATTCTTGATGCTAAATACTACTAGACCGTCCTTTTTTTCATGCAAAGATCACATACCTTCATAATCATTGACTGCCACTGGAATCAAACCACCTTCGCGTCCATTGCCTGACCCCGCAGCGCTTTTTGAGGATTCACATGACCATCGAATATCTCGCTGAAACCGAACCCCAAACCCCCCGGAAAAAACCCACCATCCTGCCCTCCGTCGTCATCCGCTTCGCCGGCGACTCCGGCGACGGCATGCAGCTCGCCGGCATGCAGTTCTCCGACACTTCGGCGCACCTGGGCAACGACATCTCCACCTTCCCCGACTACCCCTCGGAAATCCGCGCGCCGGCGGGCACCGTCGCCGGCGTCAGCGGCTACCAAATCCAGTTCTCCAGCAGCGACATCTTCACCCCCGGCGACGAGGTGGACGCGCTGGTCGCCATGAACCCCGCCGCCCTCAAGAGCAACATCAAATCCGTCAAGCTCGGCGGCATGGTCATCGTCAACGAAAACGCCTTCGTCCCCGCCGAGCTCAAGAAGGCCGGCTACGAGGCCAACCCCCTCGCGGACAACTCCCTCCAGCTCTACCGCGTCATCAAGGTGCCCATCGACACGCTCAACGCGCTGGCCGTCCGCTTCGTCGGCCTGTCCCCGCGCCAGGTGGACCAGTGCAAGAATTTCTTCGGCCTGGGGCTGGTCTACTGGCTCTACGACCGCCCCCTCACGTCCACGCTGCAGTACATCCAGCGCAAGTTCGGCGCCAAGAACCCGCAGATGGCCCAGGCGGATGAACTCTCCCTCCGGGCCGGCTACAACTACGGCGAGACCGCCGAACTCTTCGCCGAGCAGTACCACGTCCCCAAGGCCAACCTGCCCCCGGGCACCTACCGCAAGATCACCGGCAACGAGGCGCTGGTGCTGGGCCTGGTGACCGCGGCGCACCTGGCCGGCAAACAACTGGTGTATCCCTCCTATCCCATCACGCCCGCCACCGAAGTGCTCCACGAACTCACGGCGCTCCGGCACTTTCGCGTCATCACCTTCCAGGCCGAGGACGAGATCTGCGCCATGGGCGCGGCCATCGGCGCGGCCTACGGCGGGGCGCTGGCGGTCACCGGCACGTCCGGGCCGGGCCTGGCGCTCAAGACCGAGGCCATCAACCTGGCCGTCATGACCGAACTGCCCGTGGTCATCATCGACGTGCAGCGCGGCGGGCCCAGCACGGGCCTGCCCACCAAGACCGAGCAATCCGACCTGTTCCAGGCGATGTTCGGGCGCAACGGCGAAAGCCCCGTGCCGATCATCGCCGCCGCCAGCCCCACCGACTGTTATGCCGCGGCCATCGAAGCCTGCCGCATCGCCATCCAATACATGACCCCCGTGCTCCTGCTGAGCGACGGCTACGTGGGCAACAGCGCCGAGCCGTGGAAAATTCCCAGCGTCGCCGCGCTGCCCCGCATTGAGGTGCATCACCCCACCGCGCCGCTCACCGGGCCGTTCAAACCCTACGCGCGCGACGCGGACCTGGTGCGGCCGTGGGCCATCCCCGGAACGCCGGGCTATGAGCATCGCATCGGCGGCCTGGAAAAACAGGATGTCACCGGCACGGTCTCCTACGAGCCGGCCAATCACGAACAGATGACCCAGTTGCGCGCCGCCAAGATCGCCGGCATCAAGCCCGCCGGCCCCGCGTACATCTGGACCGGCGCCCACACCGGCGATGTGCTGCTCATCGGCTGGGGCGGCACGTACGGGGCGCTCAAGGTCGCCACGATGGAGCTCCAGAAGGAAGGCCTCCGCGTGTCCGCCTGCCAACTGCGCTATCTCAACCCGCTGCCGGAGGATCTGGCCGAGCGCATGAGCCATTTCGCCAGGATCATCGTGGCCGAGCTCAATCTGGGCCAGCTTGCGCACATGCTGCGGGCCCAATACCTGGTCGATGCCCAGGTTCTCAGCAAGGTGCAGGGCCAGCCGTTCACCGTCGGCGAACTGGTCCGGCGCGTCAAGCAGATGCTGGCTGGCGACACCGCGGAGCGGCGCGCCGCCGCCCGCGAAATCCCCCAGGATCCCATCTACGTTCCGGAGCGCAAGGCCCAACCGCTCGTGCATTCCCGGAGTGATTATTGCTCCTCCGCCGACGTCTGACCGCCGCGTGTGTACGAATCCGTCAACCACCGCCAACTGCGAGACCCAAAAATGAGCGCCACCCCAACGATGCCCCTGCCGTTGAAGCCCGCCGATTTCGCCAGCTCCGCCGAAGTGCGCTGGTGCCCCGGCTGCGGCGGCTATTCCGTGCTGGCCAACGTCCGCAAGGTGCTGGCGCGCCTGGGCTGTGACCGCAGCCAGACCGTCTTCGTCTCGGGCATTGGCTGCTCGAGCCGCTTTCCCTATTACATGAACACCTACGGCTTCCACTCGATCCACGGCCGCGCCGCGACCATCGCCAGCGGCCTGAAGCTCGCGCGCCCGGACCTCTCCGTGTGGATCATCACCGGCGACGGCGACGCGCTGTCCATCGGCGGCAATCACCTCCTGCATTTGCTGCGCCGCAACATCGATGTCAAGGTGCTGCTGTTCAACAACCGCATCTACGGCCTGACCAAGGGCCAGTATTCGCCCACCAGCGAACAGGGAAAAGTCACCAAGTCCAGCCCCGGCGGCACGCTGGAAGCCCCCATCCGGCCGATCTCCATCGCCCTCGGCGCCGAGGCCAGCTTCGCGGCGCGCACCATCGACGGCGACGGCAAGCACCTGGAATACGTCCTGGAACGCGCCGCCCGGCACGTGGGCACGGCCTTCGTCGAAATCTACCAGAACTGCGTGATCTTCAACGACGGGGCCTTCGACTACATCAACGGCCGCGACGTCCGCGCCGAAAACACCCTCTACCTCGAACACGGCAAGCCCTTGATCTTCGGCAACCAGCGCGACAAGGGCATCCGCCTCAACGGCTTGAACCACGAAATCGTCCCCCTGGCCGGCCTCGACCCCGCGCAGCTCCTCCACCACGATGAACATGCCCCCGAGCCCTCGCTGGCGTTCCTCCTGAGCCGCATGCGCTACCCCGAATTCCCCGAACCCATGGGCGTGTTCCGCGATGTCGCACGGCCGGTTTACAACCAGGTCGTCCACGAGCAGATCGACACCGCCGTGGCGCGCCGCGGCGCGGGCGACATCGAGGAGCTGCTCACCGGCGCCGAAACCTGGAATGTCGGTTGATTCTTTTTGTACCCGGAGTTTTCCGCCCACCCTTACCCCCCGGAGCCCAATATGACCGCCCGCGCCATGCCCCAGCTCGACCATCTGCTGCAACGCTTCGACCATGCGCACGAGAACCTCATCCCCGTGCTGCAGGAGGTGCAGAACACCTTTGGCTTCCTTCCGCCCGAGGCCTTTCAGCACACCGCCGACCATTTCAACCTCTCGGTCCACGACGTGTTCAGCGTGGCCACCTTCTACTCCCAGTTCCGCTTCCACAAACCCGGCCGGCACTGCCTGAAAGTCTGCGAAGGCACCGCCTGCCACGTGCGGGGCGGCGACAATCTGCTGGACTCCATCAGCCGCCGCCTGGGCATCGAACCCGGCCACACCACCGCCGACGGCAAGTTCAGCCTGGAACGCGTGATGTGCCTGGGTTCCTGTGCCCTGGCGCCGGCCGTGGTCAAGGACAACACCGTGTACGGGCGCATGACCCAGAACAAGGTCGAGCGCCTTTTAGAAGAGGATGCGCATGACCCTGTCGCAACTCCAGCAGCGGGCGACGCCCGCCTGGAATCAATTCGTTCGCACTGACCGCCCCCGCGTGCTCATCGGCGCGGCGACCTGTGGCCGCGCGGCCGGGGCGCTGCAGGTGGCGGATGCCTTCGGCAAGGAAATCGCCCGGCGCGGCCTGCAGAACCAGGTACACCTGGCCGAAGTCGGCTGTTTGGGCCTCTGCTATGCCGAACCCATGGTGGAAATCCAACCCGCCGGCGGCAGCAGTGTGCTCTACCAGCACGTCGAGCCGTACCTGGTGCCCAAGCTGGTCGAATTCCTCCTCGGCGGCCCTTTGGTCCCGCGGGCGGCCTTGGCCGTCATGTCCGGCCCGGCCCTTGCGGGCATTCCCGCCTTCACCGAGTTGCCCATGATCCGCCGGCAGGTCCGCATCATCCTGCGCAACTGCGGCCTGATCGACCCCACCCTGATCGACCACGCCCTCGCCCGGGGCGCATACTCGGGCCTGGCCCGCGCCTTGGAGATGGGCCCCGATGCCGTCATCGCGGAAGTCACCGCCGCCGGACTCCGCGGCCGCGGCGGCGCTGGCTTCCCCACCGGCCCCAAGTGGCAATTCGCCCGCCGCACCGTGGCCGACGAAAAATTCGTCATCTGCAACGCCGATGAAGGCGATCCGGGCGCCTTCATGAACCGCTCGGTGCTCGAAGGCGACCCCCATGCGGTGCTCGAAGGCCTCACCATCGCCGGCCTGGCGGTGGGCGCCCGCAAGGGCTACGTCTACGCCCGCGCCGAATACCCCCTGGCCATCGAACACCTGCAAAAAGCGCTCGTGCAGATGCGCGCCTCGGGCCTGCTGGGCAAAAACATCCTCGGCTCCAGCTTCGACTTCGACATCCTCATCAAGCAGGGCGCCGGGGCCTTCGTCTGCGGCGAGGAAACCGCCCTCATGGCCAGCATCGAGGGCCGCCGCGGCATGCCCCGCTCGCGCCCGCCTTTCCCCGCCGTCTCGGGCCTTTTCGGCAAGCCCACCAACATCAACAACGTCGAAACCCTCGCCGCCGTCGCCGCCATTCTGCAAAACGGCGCCGCCGCTTACGCCCGCCACGGCACCGAAAAAAGCCGCGGCACCAAAACCTTCTCCCTCGCCGGCAAAATCGAACGCACCGGCCTGATCGAAGTACCCCTGGGCATGCCCCTCCGCACCATCGTCGAGGACATCGGCGGCGGCGTCCTGGGCGGCAAAAAATTCAAGGCCGTCCAAACCGGCGGCCCCTCCGGCGGCTGCATCCCGGCCCATCTCCTGGATCTCCAGGTCGATTATGAGCACCTCGCAGAGGCCGGCTCCATCATGGGCTCCGGCGGCATGGTGGTCATGGATGAAGACTCCTGCATGGTCGATGTGGCCCGCTACTTCCTCTCCTTCACCGAATGCGAGTCCTGCGGCAAGTGCGTCCCCTGCCGCATGGGCACGCAACATCTCCTCCGCATCCTCACCGACATTTGCCAGGGCCGGGGCACCCCCGCCCACCTCTCCCAGCTCCAGCGCATCGGCCAGACCATGAAAAAGGCCTCCCTCTGCGGCCTGGGCCAGACCGCCCCCAATCCCGTCATCACCACCCTCCGTTATTTCCCCGAGGAATACGAGGCCCATATCGCGCTGCGTTCCTGCACCGCCGGCGTCTGCCGCGAGCTGATTGAATTTTCCATCGATCCCGAAACCTGCACCGGCTGCACGGCGTGCGCCCGCGTCTGCCCGGTGGAGAGCATCACCGGCGGCAAGAAGCAGGCCCACGTTATCGACAGCGTCGCCTGCATCCGCTGCGGCTCCTGCCGCACCGCCTGCAAGTTTGACGCCGTGCGCGTAATGCCGCGCTCCCCTGCGGAAGATCCATCCGCCGAACTCGTCGGCAGCACCCACGCCCTTTCTCATTAAGGACCAGCCCTCATGCCGGAAGCCCAACCCAACCTCGTCCTCACCATCGACGGCCAGAGCGTCACCGCCCCCGCCGGCAGCACCGTCCTGGACGCGGCGCGCCGCGCCGGCATCGAAATCCCCACCCTCTGCGCCCACGAAGACCTCCCCAGCTACGGCGCCTGCCGCCTGTGCATCGTCGAAATCGACGGCGTCCGCGGCTACCCCACCTCCTGCACCACCCCCGCCGCCCCGGGCATGGTGGTGCGCACCCACACGCCCGAACTGGCCGACCTGCGCAACGCCACCCGCGAACTGATGCTCTCGGGCCACCCCAATTCCTGCCTGGTCTGCGATCACCGCGAAGATTGCGAAAAATACAAGCCCCGCCCCACCAAAGCCGGCCAGAGCACCCGCTGCGGCTGTTGCTCCAACCGCTCCGGCTGCGACCTCCGCGCGATGACCCTGGCCGCACCCGCGCCCAGCCTCAATCTCCCCACGCTCTACACCAACCAGAAAGTCGAACGCGACGCCCCCTTCATCGAACGCAACCACAATCTCTGCGTCCTGTGCGGCCGCTGTTGGCGCATCTGCGAGCAAATCCACGAAAAGGCCTTCATCAGCATCATCCACCGCGGCAGCCAGTCCCGCATCGGCTGCGCCCTCGACCAAACCTGGGTCCAAAGCGGCTGCACCTTCTGCGGGGCCTGCGTGGACATCTGCCCCACCGGCACGCTCACCGACCGCTACGCCCGCTGGCATAAACAAACCCCCTGCGAAATCGTCTCCACCTGCATGCTCTGCCCCCAGGCCTGCTCACTCAAGCTCGCGCTGGCCGATGGCCAGGTCGTCGCCACCCGCATGACCGCCTTCAAGCGCGACGCCCGCCTGTGTGCCCTGGGCCGCTTTGCGTATCCCCAGTTGATGGGGAGCGCCCGCCGCCTGCGCCAGCCCCTGGCCCGCGAGGACGGCGATCTGGCGCCCCTCTCCTGGGAAGAAACCATCCTCGCGGTCGCCAAAACGCTTGAGGATTATCGCGACGGCTCCTTCGTGGCGATCGTCGAACACGGCGCCACCCGCGAAGCCCTCTGGCTCTATAAACGCTTCGCCGTTGAGGTCATGTGCGGGCAACTCGTGGTCCTTCCCCCCGGCGGCGGTCCCGATGATATCCCCGAACCCGTGCTCGAGGCCCTGGTGGAAGGCCGCTTCCGGGCCGTCTGGCTCGCCGGCGACTATCTTTCCTCCGCCATCCTCGAAAAAGTGGAGCGCATCATCGTGGCCGATTTCCTCCCCAGCCCCGCCACCGAGCGCGCCGATGCCGTCCTCCCCGTCGCCATTCTCGCCGAAACCGAAGGCACCATTCGCCATCCCAGCGGCGAACTCAGGCGCCTCGGCCCCTCCGTCGTCGCCCCCGGATTCGCCCGGCCGGAATGGGCCATCATTTCCGCCGTCGCCAAGGCCCTCGGCGGCAAAGGCTTCGACTTCGTCGCCGTCCATGACGCCGCCGCCAACATCACCAACGGCTCGCCCGCCCCCGTCAGCGGCCGCCCGCGCGACCGCCTGGCCGACCTCCCCACGCGCTTCCGCGGCCATCTCCTGGCCGATGTCGTCCCCGCGCTCCAGGAAATGGGCCTGCCCTCCAGTCCGCCGCCGATACTGCCGCCAACCACCTCCGCGGCCATCCGAAAACACGTTCCCGGCGAGCACGCCTGCCTGTCGGCATCCTCCCAGCCCGGCGGCTACCTCATCGTGGAACGCGATCAAATCGCCCCCAACTTCCATCGCGTCGTGATCGAAGCCCCCGCCATCGCCAAATTCGCCAAGCCCGGCCAGTTCGCCATCATGATGGTCCACGAAACCTCGGAACGCGCCCCGTACACACTCATCGACTGGGATGCCGCCAAAGGCACCATCACCCTGCTCGTCGAGGAAGTCGGCCGCGCGAGCCAGGAAATCGCGTTCCTCCGCCCCGGCACCCGCATCGCCCACACCAGCGGCCCCCTGGGCATGCCCTTCCCCATTGGCACCGGTAAAACCGTCGTTCTCGGCGGCGGCTGCTACGGCGTCGGCGGCATCTACCCCATCGCCCGCGCGCTCAAAAAAGCCGGCAACACCGTCATCATCGCCATTGAGGCCTGCAGCGCCCCGTCCCTGTTCATGGAACACCAACTCCGCGCGGTCTGCGACCAACTTCACATCGCCACCAAGGACGGCAGCCGCGGGCGCAAGGGCGGCGTCCAGGAAATCTTCGTGCAACTCCACCAAGGCGGCCTCAAAATCGACCAGTTCCTCGCCATGGGCTGCACCTTCATGATGCGCATGGTCGCCGAAAAAACCGCGTCCCTCGGCATCCCCCTGCAAGTCGCCCTCAACCCCATCATGCTCGATGGCACCGGCATGTGCGGCGCCTGCCGCGTCGCCGTCGGCAAGGAAACCAAGTTCGCCTGCGTCGATGGCCCCTTCTTCGATGGCCATGCCGTCGACTGGGACCAGCTCTTCTCCCGGCGCAATGCCTACGCCAAGAGTGAAATCGAGGCCATCCCGCAAACCGGCGGGGCCGCGGGCACGGCCAAGAGCTTCGCCAAGAACCCGCGCCTCGCATTGCCCGTGCTCACCTGACCCGGCGTGGCATCGGCGTCCCGCCGATGTTTGCCCGCCTCCGTCGATTCGAACCCTGGAGCCTCCATGACTCAACAAGCCGAAAAGATCACCACCCCCGCCCCGGTGAAAAAGGAACGCCCCCCGCGCCAGCCCATGCCGGAACGCGCCCCGCGCCAACGCGCCCAGACCTTCCAGGAAGTGCCCCGCGGCTACTCCCCCGAAACCGCCATGATCGAGGCCTCGCGCTGCCTGCAATGCAAAAACCCCCTCTGCGTAGCCGGCTGCCCCGTCAACATCGACATCCCCGGCTTCGTCAGCCTCATCGCCAAAGGCAAGTTCGAAGCCGCCGAAAACAAGCTCAAGGAGCAGACCGCCCTACCCGCCGTCTGCGGACGCGTCTGCCCCCAGGAGTCCCAATGCGAGGCCCAGTGCGTCCTGGGCAAAAAATTCGGCGCCGTCGCCATCGGCCGCCTCGAACGCTTCGTCGCCGACTACACCCGCATCCGCGGCATTGAACCCCGGCCCCATGTCGCCAGCCCCACCGGCAAAAATGTCGCCGTCATCGGCGCGGGCCCCGCCGGCATCACCGTCGCCGGCGACCTCGCCCGCCTCGGTCACCATGTCGAAATCTTCGAAGCCCTCCACCTCCCCGGCGGCGTCCTCATGTACGGCATCCCGGAATTCCGCCTCCCCAAGGAGATCGTCCAGTACGAAATCAACAACCTCCGCACACTCGGCGTCGTCATCCACACCGACTACGTCATCGGTAAAACCGAAACCGTCGATCAGCTCCTGGAAGACCGCGGCTTCCATGCCGTCTTCATCGGCGCCGGCGCCGGCCTGCCGATGTTCCTGGGCATCCCCGGCGAAAGTGCCGCCGGCGTCTATTCCGCCAATGAATTCCTCACCCGCATCAACCTCATGAAAGCCTACGATTTCCCCGGCCACTCCACGCCCCCCCCGCGCGCCCGGCATGTCATCACCATCGGCGGCGGCAACGTCGCCATGGATTCCGCCCGCAGCGCCCTGCGCCTGGGCAGCAAATCCACCATCATCTATCGCCGCAGCCGCGAGGAAATGCCCGCCCGCGCCGAGGAAATCCACCACGCCGAGCAGGAAGGCGTCGTCTTCAACCTGCTGACCAATCCCATCCGCATCCTCACGGATGACCGCAACCGCGTCACCGGCGTGGAGTGTATGCGCATGGTGTTAGGCGAACCCGACGCCTCCGGCCGCCGCCGCCCCGTCCCCATTGAAGGCAGCAACTTCGTCATCGAATCCGACGCCGTCGTCATCTCCATCGGCAACAGCCCCAACCCCCTGATCCCCCAAACCTCCCCCGACCTGAAAACCAGCAAGCACGGCACCCTCGAAGTCGATGCCGCCACCATGCAAACCTCCCACCCCGGCGTCTTCGCCGGCGGCGACGTCGTCTCCGGCGCCGCCACCGTCATCAGCGCCATGGGCCAGGGCAAACTCGCCGCCCGCAGCATCCACCAGTTTCTGCTAACCGCGCAGCCGCGGCAGGAAGATGGAAGTGGCGCCGCTTCCTTTTAGTACGCCATATTGCGATGCTCTTTCCCGTGGCACATCAGGGTACACGTGCCATGCTCGGCGCCGGTGTGGTTGAACTGAATCTGATGATCAATAATGTCGGGGAAGACCACAGCCGTATCGAAATTGATCAAGGCAAAGTTTTTCGCCGCATTGCCCTGGGCCCCTGCGATGCCGTGGGCGGCGTGGCAGACGGAACAGGGCGTCGTGTTGACGTCGACGTGTTTTTTGTGATACGGGAAGGGGCCCGAGTCGGCGACGACCTTGGTGTTGTCGTGGCAGCGGAAACACAGGGCATAGGCGGTCGTGGAATAGTGCGTGCGGTCGGCGGTCTCGTAGCGGGCCAGCAGGATGCCCTGATACGCCGAGCCATGGGGCCCGTTGGGGCCGGTGCCGCCGGCTTTTTTGCTCGCCTCCGAGCCGTGGCAGTCGGTGCAGGCGATGATGCTGTCGGTGGTATAGCCCGGGCGCAGGGACGGCACATCGGTGTTAAGGCCCTTGGCCGCCACCGGATGAAACGACGCGGCGCTGGCCGCGAATTCCAGCCGCACATTGTTCTGCGAAAGCACCCGGCTGACGCGCGGGTTGACGGCGGACTTGTCGGCGTGGCATTTGAAGCAAATCTCGTACTCGTACTGGGCCTTGGCAACCGCCGCCCCGCCGATGGTGATGCCGTCGATGCTCCCCATGCGGGGCGCAATGCCCGGGGCCGCGGGCGTCGCGCCGGCGGCCACCATGGAGTGCTGCTCGTGGCAGTCCTTGCAGTCCACGTTCAGCGGAATGTGATCGGTGAGGTTGACGGCGCTCTTGGTGTCGTGCGGATTGGCCCCCTTGACCAGGGCGGAAATGTTGGGGCCTTGGTTGGCCCCGGTGCCGCCGTTGTGGCAAATCAGGCAGGTGTCGCTGACCTTGGCCGCCGCCAGCAGATAGGGGCCGCTGGGGGCGGTGTGGGTTTTATGGCAACTGTTGCAGGTCATGTGCGCGGCAATGTCCGTGGTGCTGCCCGGGGGGGCCATGGTGTGGCAGGTGGTGCAGAGTTTAGAACCCTGGTTGGACATGACCAGGAAGCTGCCGTACTGGTTGTTGTGGGCGTCGTGGCAGGTCGTGCATTGGAGTTCCTTGCCGCTGTCGAGGCGCACATTGCGGGGCAGCGTGCCGGGATCCTTGAGCTTGGGGTTTTTCGTGGCCAGCGCCGCGTTGTAGACAAACGAAAGCGGGTGATCGTCCGACAAATCCGTGCCCAGGTTGCCCCCCCCCGGCGGGATCGTCGTGATGCCCCCGGCCATCATGATCGGCTGCTGCCGCGAATTCACCGAGCCCAAGGCGATCGTCCCGTCGTGGCAGGACAGGCACAGCTTGCTCGACCCCGTCGGCTGCCCCGGCAGCGCCTTGAGGCTGTTGCTGGTGTACACCTTGTAGGAACTGGTGGGCAACGCGCGGTTCCACAACGGCCGCACCGGCGTGGCGTTGTGCGGCGTGTGGCAGAAAATGCACACCTGGCTTTCACCCGCCGCCCGCACCGTGCCCGGCCCGCTCACCGACAGATTGTGCTTGGAATTGATGATCGACTCCCCGCCCGCCTGGGCGCGGCCCAGGCGCGCGGCCGGCAGCGCGAGCACGGCGGCGGCCAGCAGCGCCCGCGGCCACGGCCCGGCGGCCAGACGGCGTAACCAATGCCAGATCATGGGTTGACCTCCTGTGATTTCCGGTAATCGAAGACCTGCACGCGGCGGTTGTAGGAGTCCGCCACCCACAGGCGGTCCTGGTGGTCGATGAAGATCGCGGTGGGCAGCCAGAACTTCCCGGGCGTTGTGCCTTCCTCGCCAAAGTCCATCAGGACATTGCCCTGGTCGTCGAAAACCTGGACTTTCTCAAACTGCGCGTCCACCACATAGATGTGGCCCTCCGAATCCGTCGCCACCCCCTTGGGCAGCGCGAAATAGCTGGGCATGTCGCCTTTTTTGCCAAACGCGCCGATGGGCTTGAGCTGGGCGTCAAACTGCTGGACGCGGAAGTTAAGCGAATCGGAAACATACAGCCGGCCGGCCGGATCCAGGGCGACATTGGTGGGGAAATTGAACTGGCCCGGAGCCGCGCCGCGCGCGCCCAGGCGCTGCAGGAGCGTGCCGGTGGGGGAAAGGATCACGATCTGGTGGGCGGAGGTGTCGGCCACGAAGATGCGGCCGCCTTGGGGATCGACCGCCAGCCCCACGGGGCGCTGCAGGAGGCCCTGCCCGATCTGCCCCTGATAGCCGCCGGCATTATCGAAAATGAAGATCGTGCCGGCGACGGAATCGGACACCAACAGCCGTTGCCCCGGTGCATCCCAGGCGATCCCGACCGGTTGGGAGAGGGCCGGCTGGCCCGCGGCGGGTTGCCAGAGGGCGTACTGGCGCGTGGCCAGGTCAAACATGTGGACGGCCTGGGCGTTGGAGTCGGCCACGAAGACGCGGTTGCCGTTGTCGGTGCAGACGGCAATGGGGGAGAGCATGGAACGTGAGGGTTCCTTGCCGAAGAGGGCCTGGCCCAGGGCTTCCAGGCCGCTGACGCCGGGTTTGAGATCGGCGGAGGTGGCGAGCTGGCCCACGTAGGTGATGCGGGCCTCATCGGGCGGCGCCGGCCATTGGAGCGGTTCGGCCAGGACGGGGAAAATGATGCCGGGCTTGGTTTCGCAGCCGGCCAGAAGGCCCGGCAGCAGGACCAGCAGTACCCGTAGCGTCAGCGCGGGCCGCGGTGGCGTCGGCGGCCCGGTGCCTGCGCGATCCGCGCTTCTGCTGCGGGTACTGTTGAAGAGTGGTCGGATCATCCTGAGCATTATCGGTTTCCTAGAAGCCGCGCGAAAGCCCGAACTGCAACACGGTAGTGTCCGCCCGGTTGTCCTGGGCGTCCAGCGACGAGTGCCGCACCAGCACGTACAGGTCGGTCTGGCGGATATTCCAGTGCAGATCCACCTGTTGGTCGATTCCCGTGGCGCTGCCGCCGCCCGGAAAGCTGTCGTGCCGCCATTGGGCCGACACCGTCGCCCGCAGGTTGCGCATGATTTCATACTGCAGCCGCGCATCGAACGCGGTTGAGGCCGTCGTCGAATGATCCGTCGGCACCGTGATGAAACTCTGCGTCGCGTTGAGCGTCAGCGACGTGCGCGGGCTCAGGTTGTCGGCATAGCTCGCGTTGAACCGCAGGGAATTGTACGGCGCCAGTTGGGAACTGTGCATTTCGTCCTCCGCCCGCAGGGTCACCTTCCAGATCCGGTAATCGGCGCCCAGGGTCGTGTCGCGTATGGAGTCCGGACGGATGCTCGAGGTCCGCGGCGAGATCGACTGCTCGACCTGGTAATACCGCAGGTAGACATTGAGGCCCTGGAGCCAGCCTTCTTCAAAGCTGTAGTTGGCGCCCGTGCCCAGCGAAACGCTCTGCGAGGTGAACGCCGGCAAGGGATCAATGCCATAGTTCAGGCGCACCGTGTCGCCGGCGGCGATGTTGCCCCCCAGCAGCCGCGCGATCTGCACCGTGTTGTTCACCGCGTTTACGGTGTAATCGATGCCCGGGGTGAAGCGGCGGGTGCCCGCGGCGTCGAAGACGGCGATGGACGCGGCATTCACGCCGGTGCGCGTCAGGATGATCGGCTGGGGATCGTTGAACGACTGCACGTCGCCCAGCACCTGCTGCATGGCGCTGACCGCGCCGCTGGTGCCCTGGGTGAACCCCAGCGCCAGATTGGCCCCGAAATGGCCCAGCCAGACTTTCTTGTTGTAGTCCGTGCCGATGTTGGCGTAGTAGTTGGTGTTGCTGGCGCTCGATGCGGCCGCGCCGGCGCCGGCATAGGTGCTGTCCGTCAGGGACATGCCCGCGCGGGCGGTCGTGGTGAGGCTCTCAAACAGCCGGTGCGTCAGGCTGCCGCTGAAAAATTGTGACGTCACCTGCGAGGCTAAATAATTCTGCTGTTCCATCGTGTACGTCAGGCCGCCGTCGAGGTTGTCCAGCAGCCGCATGCGGAGCTGCTCCCCCAGGCGCAGGCGCGTCTCGGAATAGGTGCCTTCCTGCTGGGAATAATTGAAGGTCTGCGACAGCGTGTAATGGGCCAGCGGGTCGATGCTCCAGTCATGGTTGACGTTCACGGATTGGTGCTGGGAGCTGTTGGCCAGGGCGCCGGGATTGTTCTGGCTCGTCGTGCCGTAGGAATAGTTGAGGCTGAGGTTGTGCCGTTCCCCCGGTTGCACCGCGGTGGAAAAGTCGAGGTTGCGCTGGTTGACGGAGTATTGGATTTTTCCGCCCAGGTCGGATTGCGTCATCGTCGTTTGGCCGACGTTCAGGGTGGAGGGGGCGATCGGCGAGCGGTATTGGACGCTGGCCCCGTACGCCGTGATCGTGTTGCGCAGCATCCCCGCAAAGGAGCGGTTGACGAAGCCTTCGCTGCGGCTGGCGTAGGCCGAGACGGGAAACTGCGTGCCGCTCACCAGGTCCAGGTTCAGGTCATACGTGTCGAAGAAGCCCACCGAGGACGCGCTGCCCTCGTCGCTGCGGCTGGAGTCTTCCTCCGCGGCGGCCGTGAAGCTGCCGGACCACTTGAACAGGTTGGGCGAGACGATGGTGCCCCCGCTGGAGAGCGTGAGCTCCTGCGTGAACAGCGTGTCGCTGGCGCTCGTGGAGCCCCCCGACGAGCGCGACCGGTCCGTTTCGTAAACGCCGCTGACGCTCACGGAGCCTTTGAACGGATCGAGCGTGAGGAACGGGTGGGTGTCGCGGTGGGCGATGATGATCGGGCCTTCATCGGCGCGCCCGCCCCCGGCCATCAGGCCCAGTGCCGCCAGCGTCAGGAGCAGGATGGCGCGCGGTCGGATCAAAACGCAGGCTCCTTTCCCCCGCCCGCGGGACCGCTGCGGTTGGGGGTCGCGGGCGCAGGAAGGTTCTCGCTGGGGCTGGCCTTTTCGCGCCCGCGTGTGCTTGGCTCATCCACCCGGTCGGTCGCATTTTGTATCGACCCCGCCGCCGGGGCGCTGGTGGTGGTCGCAGTCTGCGCCTTCAGGAAGTACCGCCCGTCGCCCCCGTGCCCGAAATGACACTGCAGGCAGCTCGTCGTCCCGTCCCGATGCTCCGGTGGCTCGGGCCCCAGCAACTGTTGGTTGTGGCACTGCGTACACACCTTGAGCGGCGTGTTCCGCAGCAGCGCCGGCTCCGCCGATTCATGCGGGGCGTGGCACCAGTTGCACGCCTCCCGCGCCACCGGCCCGTGCATCCGCACCCGCGCGCTGGCCACCGTCTTGTGGCACTTGACGCATTGCTTGTAGGCCTCGCTGAAGTCCTGTATCTCTCCGGTCGTCCCGCGATGGCAGGCGTCACACTTGTTGTCCCGATAGGGCGGGTGCTGCTTGACCACCCGCGTGTTCAGCAGCACCGGCACCCCCTCGTTGCTCAGCGGCTTGACCGCATCCGGGTCCGGCACGCCGTCAAAGAAAAAACTCAGCGTCCGATACCGCTCCCGCGCCGTTCCGCAGCCCGCCAGCAGCAGCATCCCCAGCCCCGTCAGCACCCCGCCCCAGAGAATTCTTCGCAGTAGCTTGCCTGACATGTCGCGGATCCTATATGACGCCGGTGGCGCAGAGCATCATAACGCCTTTAGGCTTTTCGCCCGCGCCTAGAACGGTGCTTGGGTATTGTCCTTGGGACTTGTGGCCGGTGGCGCTGCCGGAGCGCTTGCCGGTGTGCTGATAGGTTGCGTCGCCGGCGTGGTCGCCGGTTGGGTGGTCGTTTCACCCGGCAGCAAAAGCGTGTCCGGCGGCACGGTTGTCGGCGTCGTGTTGAAGTCAAAGACGCCCTTCACCCGGTTCGGCGCGATGTCCGCCAGCGTCTTGCCCGGTTTGAGTTCGCCCAGTGCGTATACATTGATCTTGTTGGGACCGATGCTGTTGGTCACGAACAGCAGCCGTTGCGCCTGAAACGCCGGATGCACATATTTGGCGAACAGGTCCAGATCCTGGTCCGAGACGCACACGCCCCGCGGGCCGTCCATCGCCCCGGGGAAATCGCCTCTGCCGCCAAAGCTGGTCAGCAGGTCGCCCTGGCCGTCGAATATCTGGACGTTTTGGAAGGCGAAATCCACGGCATACAGATAATTCTGCGAATCGACCGTCAGCAGCTTGGGCCGTACAAATTGCCCGGGATGTTCTCCCAAACCCCCGATGCCCCAGACATACTTTCCCTCCGGCGTGAGTTTCTGCACCCGGCACCCGATCACATCGTTGACATAGACGTTCCCCTGGTCGTCCAGCGCCATGCCCATCGCGCCGCCAAACTGCCCGTTCTCGCTTCCCTTGTCCCCGATCGTCCGCAGTTCCTTCCCATTGAAACGGTCAAACACCCGCACCTTGCAGGCGGTCAGGTCCGCGACATACAACTCGTTGCCCCTGATGGCCACACTCACCGGCTGAAGTTTGCTGACCGAGACGCGCCCGGCATAGCGATCGGTGGCGTCGTACACCAGCACGGCGCCGTGCCCGGTGTCGGCAATGTACTTCACGCCATCAGGTGCCACGGCAACATCAATGGGCATGGCCAGATGAACCTGCCCGGTCTGCCCCAACACCCGAACTTCCTTCTTGCGGAAATCCAGGATGGCCACCGAAGCGACATCGCACACATAGAGTTTGCCCTCGAACATGCGAATGCCGTAGGGGTGCGCGAAGGGCATGTCGTTGGTGGTGTCTATCCCATAGAGGAAATTAGATAAACTGTCCTGCTTTTGCGTGATATCCGCAGTGGAGGAAAGCGCCGTCAGAAACTGAATGTGCGGCATGTCCGGAGCCGCGGGCCAGAACATGTATTCGGCATTCTCATTGGATGTCATCACGCTGGTTGTGCATGCAGGCAGCAAAAACCCCAGCAGCGCCAGCAAGACCCACTGTGCTATTTTTCGCAATTGAAGGTTCATGCAAGCACCTCCGGCGGTAGGAGCGGACACAATACCTATTCGGCACCCGTTCAGGAATAATATAGCCAATCTCGACCAAGTGGTCCAAAAAATGGCCGCACCAGACAAAAATACCTTTTCCACAAATGGAGGAGGCCGCTGTGCAGCGGCCTCGCATCCTGGATCATTCGTTTTTGTCACCGTTGGTGCTCACGCTACTTATTATGACATGTTAAACATAGCTGCGAATTGTCGTTGGGCACTTTTAAGAAGTGATACGAACCACTGGGACCGGAATTGTGGGGATCGTGGCATGATAGGCAGTACACATATTGGCTACCCACGGTGAGGGTGTGCGTGTAGGTGGTGACACCGCCCGTGGTCGAACTGGATGAGGCGCCGGTGGGATTGGAGTCGGTGATGGTTACAGGCTGGGTGCTGCCGGAGGGTTTATAGAAGCTGATCGCGCTGAGGGCGTTGACGGTGTAATTGTTGGTGGTGCCCCACTTGGACGAGGTGTATCCGGTGATCGAGAATGTGCTCGGATCGTTCTTGCTGGTGCTGCTCCAGATCGCCGCGTAGGTGAAGGTGCCGGCAGTGGCCGTGGTATTGGTGCCGGTGTACTTGGAACTGCTGTTATACAGGACGTCGATCGGGTGGTCGTGCTGCAGGTTGCCGTTGTCACCGACCACGAATCCGACCGTACTGGGATTGGATTTCATCGTGCCAATGGTGCCCGACAGGCTCGGATTGTTCCCGAATGCGTCCACGGCCACGGTGCCGTCGTGGCAGCTCAGGCATTTGCGGCTGACTTCATCGACGGAACTCAAATAACTCGTGGAAGATGCGGTGCCGTTGTAGGTTACATACGTTGCGGAGGACATCTGGTGGTTCCACAGCTTGGCGAGGTTGAGGTTGGCCGTAGGCACCGAATGGGGGGTATGGCAGGGCAGGCAGACCTGACTGGTGCCGTAGTCGTTATGGATGGCGTTGGTGCCGTATACATTATTCAGGTTGTGCAGCGAGGTGGCGACCGAGGTGCCGATGGGTGCGGTCGGTGTGGACTGGGCGAGGATGGAACGGCCGCCCGCGAAGAGCGCGACGCCCGCGATGACCGTCGCCAGAGCCTTAAGGGAGGTGCGTGTCATGGAAATCTCCTGTACGACAATGCGGGGGTGCCTGTTATTATGGGACTTGGCGACGATTTCCCGCAATTGCGTCGGCGTCCCATCCGTTTTGAGTTGCTGGAAGGGACAAATGCAAGGTACGTGCCAGTATTGGAAAGCACGATTTTTAGATCAGAATGTCGGATTATTGGATCGGGATTACGTTTTGTGTCCCAAGTGTGGGAGAGTTCTGGAGTTATGGAATCTCGGTTGAGAGAGGAGCGGGGAAGTGTATATTTTTATCCGGAATTCTCGTGGAAGAATCCCAGGCGCGATGATAGAATCTCAGAAGTGAGAGAAATTGAATCTGGAGAATATTGTCCGATTTTTGTTGTGATGCACAATTGTCTGTGGGACAATGAGTTGCAGACGACTTTCGCAATCGGTTCTTGGCCGGATTATCTGGCATCGGTCTTGTCATGACCTATCTGACGGAAGCGTGTTTTTAATACTGGATAACGGCATGTCACAGATGAAAATCAAGCTGGGCATAGCGGGCGTAATTCTTGCTGGGGCCGTGACTTACCTCGCGATCGCAGGGATGCAGAAGGGGTGGGTCTATACCATGGGGGTGGAGCAGTATCTGGCCCAGGCGGATCACAGCCAGCGGGTGCGGATTTGCGGAACGGTGGCGGCGGAAGGGGTGGAAATCCAGGCGGCGCAGATGCGGGCGAATTTCTATATCAAAGGTACTGACAAGCAGTTACGTGTGGCGTACAAGGGGGCGGTGCCGGATTTATTCAAGGCGGGGGCGGAGATTGTGATTGAGGGAAAGCTGGATTCGGCGGGGGTTTTTCAGGCGGATTCGCTGCTGACCAAGTGCGCCAGCAAGTATGAAGGGCGGCCGACGGATCACCCGCCGACGAAAGGGGATACTAATCCGGGATAAAACCGTGATTCCTGGCGTAAAATTTAAGTTATTTGAGGTAAATTTAGCATTCTGGCTGATTATTTAACAACTTCTTTGGCGGAATATTCGCTATCAGGCGCCATGCTGACAGCAGTTGCCGTGGTGATGGCCGCGTTTGTGTATTGGCGTTTGCGGATTCCGGGGTCGGTGCGGTTCATCAAGTTGGCGCAGGTCTTGATGGCGGGGCTGCTCTCGGTGGCGAGCTGGGGGTTGTTGAAGGCTTTTTTGAATGATGACTTTTCGCTGGAGTATGTGGCGAACTACAGCGAGAAGGCGCTGCCCTGGGGATTCAAGGTGGCGGCATTCTGGGCGGGGCAGAATGGATCGCTGCTGCTGTGGGCGTGGATGCTGGCGCTGATGGGGGTGATGATGGCGTGGCGGCTGCGGAAGGCGGAGGATGCGTTTGCGGCGGCGAGCCTGACGGTGATGACGCTGGCGACGGGATTTTTCACGTGCATCCTGCTGTTTGCGGGGAACCCGTTTGCGCGGGCGGATGTTGTGCCGGCCGATGGGGCGGGGATGAACGCGCAACTGCAGACGCTGGCGATGGTGTTTCATCCGCCGCTGCTGTTTTTGGGGTATGCGGGGTTTACGGCACCGTTCGCGTACCTGCTCGCGGGGCTGGGCACGGGGCGCGACGAAACACGAAGGCGCGAAGGCGCGACGGATTTCAGATTTCAGATTTCAGATTTGAAATTTCAGAATTCAGATTTGACATTTAAGAATGCAAATTACTGGTTGTATTTGGCGCGGCCGTGGATGGTGTTTTCGTGGGTGATGCTGACGGTGGGGATCGTGCTGGGGGCGCAGTGGGCGTATGTGGAGCTGGGGTGGGGCGGGTATTGGGCGTGGGATCCGGTGGAGAACGCGTCGCTGCTGCCGTGGCTGACGGGGACGGCGCTGCTGCACTCGGCGATTTTGCAGATGCGGCGGGGGATGTTCAAGCGGTGGACGGCGGGGCTGACGGCGGCGAGTTTCTTTTTGTGCATCTTCGGGACGTACCTGACGCGGAGCGGGGTGATTGACAGCGTACACGGTTTTCCCAAGTCGGCGATTGGGGATTACTTTTTGACGTTTCTGGGCGCGATTGCCGCGAGCGGCACGGGGGTGATTCTGTGGCGCTGGAAGAGCCTGCGGGAGGAGCAGCCGCTGGAGGCGCTGGTGAGCCGGGAGGGATTTTTCCTGCTGGGCAACACGCTGCTGGTGATCATCACGGGGACGACGGTGGTGGGGACGCTGTATCCGCTGCTCAGCGGGGTGGCGGGGACGCCGGTGACGGTGCAGGCGCCGTTTTACAACAAAGTGGTATTGCCGATGGCGCTGCTGCTGGCGGCCGTGATGGCGACGGGGCCGGTGCTGGGGTCGGGGGCGGAGGCTTTGGACCGGGCGCGGGGGAAACTGGGGGGGATGCTGCTGACGGGGGTGGCGTGCGCGGGGGTGGTGTGCGTGGCAATGGCGGGGAGCACGAACCTCGAGACGCTGCTGTGGTCGCTGGGGGTGGCGGTGGTGGTGGGGGCGGTGGTGGTGGTGG